>JAJEDS010000256.1 GCA_022821365.1 Dehalococcoidia bacterium
CCCCCCGTAGGGGCGATTCGCGAAGCGCCCCTACGCTGGTGGCCAAGGACAGGCGCCACCTTGCCAAGCGAACATTTCACCCAGGCTTTGGTTCAGACTCCCTAGTTATCGCCGCCCGGCTAACCCCGTCGCCCGTTGCCGCGCCTTATGGCAACCAGCCCCAAAGGTGCGCCCAGCAACATTAGAAGCGCAATTTCGCCGACAAAGCCGCCTTGCGCGGCAGGGGGGCTGCAGCCGCCCGGGGCAGGCTCCCGCGGAGGGTCAGAACGGGCTTCAGGGGCCGGGACCGAAGTATCCGGTGGGGGGGCGGCTGGTTCCACTGACACCGCCGCGGGCGGGGAGGTTGGCTCGGCCGCAGGACGTCTGGCGCTGTCCACCATAGCCCGGGTTGGCGCCGGTTGGGGCTCTGCCGGGGCAACCGCCGCCGGTTCAGCGGTTGGTTCCACCGGCGAACTCGAAGCCGGTCCCTGGGAGCCGAAACTGGGCATCAGGATGGGGGCTATGGTGGAGTCGGGAATGTTCTCCAGCAAGGGCCTCCGACCCCTCGAGTCCTCGGGCCTGGGCAGGGGTTCAAGGCCCAGTTCCTCGCGCCAGGCCGCATCAATTCCATGCTGATCCAGGTCGTATACCTGCATCAGGGCCTCATCAATGTCCAGTGTACGGGTAATAGCCTGCATCAATTCGGCCATCTTCGCTTCGCCATACTCCAGTACCATGAAGGTTACCACCGACTCGCCATGAGCGTAGGCGTAGATAATTTCCCGGGGAGTCCCGCTGTAGCTGCCCAGGTGCCAGAGAGGGCGGACCGTACCGCTGTCGATGGCCCTCTGAATTCCACGGTTGATAATCTGGCGGTCGCCGCCGTGGCGTGATCCATATTCAGCGATACCCTCGTTAAGCCAGGCCGGCACACTAGAGTAGGCCCTGCCCAGGGCGTCTCCCACCAGCAGGTGAACAAATTCGTGGGCGGTGGTGGCCGTTACCGAACTGTCCCCGGAATGGACCATCAGCACCCGTTCTTCGTCGAAGGCCATGCCCTGGGTTATCAACTGGCTGCTGGTAGCCTGAGAGCGGAAGGGAAGGGCCCCAATCATGTCCCGATAGTTGTGGTAAGTAACGATGTGGAGGGGCACATCGGGATTGATGCCCAGGGCGGGGCCGGTGATTCTCATGGAGGCCAGCGCCGTCTCCAGCACATGCTCGGCCCGGCTCCGGACCAGGGGATCGTTGTAATAGACGGTAATTATCCCCTCGGAAACGGTGAGCCACTCAAACCGGTCGTCCAAATAGACGAAGACCTGCTCCTCGGTCTGGAGAGTCCGGCCTGATTTGTCCTTCACTTCGAAAGAGTAGGCCATGCGTGTGCCCGGAGGAACGTAGTTATTTCCGCTGGTAAGGAGTTCCGCTTCGCCGCTTACGCTATTGCTGGGCTCGAACTCCACCTGCCGGTAAGCGCTGCGAGTGGTCTGGCCCAGGGTCTTCATTACCACCCGAACCTCTTCAATCTCGTCTGGGCCGGCAACTTCCACGTAGAATTTCACGTCTGTGGGAAAGTTGGTATCCACTCGGTGATTCAATACCTGAATGTCGGACTGCTGGGCTTCGACTGTGCCTGGCCTGTCCAGAACCAGAAACAGGCCCGCAACTGCCAGCAGCGCCAAACTCAACGCGGCAAAAATTGCTCTCATCTTCACTCAATCCTCTCAATTCCCGCGCCTCCCAAAGTTCAAAAGGAGGCAAAATGGGTGGTCGCTGGTCCAAAATCAATACTGAGAATCATTATATGCCGAACCTGGATGGTTTTGTATCTAACGGCACTCCAGTAAATCTTACGTTGCCGACATCGCAGCGGACTCCCCACGAGGCTTCGCAAGCTGTCGGAGGAATAAGCCCTGACACTTCCGGAGGGACGACAAAAGCTGATATTTGCCCGTTTTCATTATCGTTGACTGCGATAGACGCCCGTCTGCAGGCCAATTGTACTTTTGGAATGTGTATGGGAGACCGTCGGCTGTGGTGGGCCGAAAAGGCTGGTTCCGGCGGAAAATGGCGGTAGTTCGCCAAATAATACCCAGCTTTGCGGAAGGGGAAAATTCTTGATTTTCCGTTCATTTCCACTCATTTCCGCTCATCCCAGTTGTCTGGCAATTTATCGACTGCCCCCTGTCTTTGAACGGGGGGATCGGCGGCGCTTAAGGCAACACGGGACAAACGGAGTTTTCCTGTGAATCCCAGTTTCAGGATAGTGGGGCGCCGGGCAAGGAGGCAAGGGGCTGTTGCCAGTGAATAGCGGGACCTGCCACGATCATCACACCGATGAGGAAGCGGGAAATCATAATGCGATGGCCCTGCTTCCGTCTGCACTGCTTTCGTTCCTGGGCATACCAACTATTGCCTTGTATTGGCGAATGCGCTATCAGGTTCGCCATCCTGAGGAGACAGGTCAGGGCAATCACGTTTCAGTTTTGGCTGTTCTCTCTTTCTTGTCCACGAAGGACACGAAGGGCACGAAGGGCAGGAAGGACCTCCCCTACGGGAGCCTTCGCCGGTTACGCGGGGGTCTCGCCGTAGAGAATGTCGTCGTAGCGGTGGTCCCAGGCCCAGGGGAGCAGGGCCAGGACGATCTGCGGGGCTTCCAGAGACCTTCCCTCGTCAATGCACCGCTGGACGTAC
>JAJEDS010000346.1 GCA_022821365.1 Dehalococcoidia bacterium
GGGCGGCGCCGGTTTCCTCGTCGGCATGGGGGTGTTCGTTAACTATAAGCGAATCGAGTTCACCAATTACCGCGACCCTGGGCCCTGAACCCCCTCCGGCGGATATGTGGCCCTTAATTCCCGTCATAGCCAGGCCACGCCGGTAACCGATACCCATCTCGTCGAACTTGTCCGCCACAAGCTGGGAAGTCTTGTGCTCACTGAAGCCGGGCTCGGGGTTGTTCAGAATCTGGCGTGAAACTCCGATGAGTTCGTCCCGATGCCGGTCGATGGCGGCGCAAGCCCGTTTCTTCAGTTCTTCTCTAGTTGACATTGTTTTCCGCCTCGAAGGTCTGTTCACTGGCCAGCGACCGCATGAACTTCAGATATTCAGCCCGAGTCATTTCCGGGCGGTGCTCCGCCACAACCTTGTTTCCGACCCTGGCGCCGTCGGCCAGCAGATCGACCACAGTGGCTGCCATGGCCTTTGCGGCCGTAATCACCGCCAACCGGTAGTCCTGAACTACGTAATCTGCTCCGTGCCCCAGTCCGGTAGCGCCACCTACGTAGGGATGTATAGCCGGCATTATCTGGCTGATGTCCCCCATGTCGGTCGAACCGGTCCGATGGGCTACGTGCCCCACACCCTCCGCGCCCACTAACTGGGCTGCTACAGGGCCAAAAATCTCGTTCATCTGTCCGTTTTGGGCCAGGGGCATATAGCCAGGTATGGTCTGAATCCTCACGCCTGCCCCTACTGCCATTGCGCCGGCTCTCAAGGCTCGGTCCACCTTCTTATTGGCATCCATAATGGCATCCAGGGTCTTCCCCCGAACGAAGGTTTCCATTCGCACGTCGGCGGGAACGGCGCTGACGGCCTCGCCACCCTTGGTGATGATAGGATGGACCCGTACCGTGTCGGCATCGCGGAAGGTTTCACGGTTATAGTGGATAGCGGAGAGAGCCAGGGTCGCAGCGTTAAGGGCGTTAATTCCCAGATGGGGAGACCCACCCGCGTGGGACCCCCTCCCCAGGAACTGGATTTTCTTGGCCACCGTACCGTTGTTTGTGCCGCTGATGCAAAGTTTGCCTTCCTCAACGGTGCTGGTAGTATGGACCATCATTGCCAGGTCCACGTCGTCAAATTCGCCCAGCTTGATTAACTCGGGTTTGCCACCCAGAAACTCTATCTTGCCATCCCGTCGAAGGGAATCTCTATATTCAATTTCAATATATTCTTCGGCCGGCACAGCAATCAGGGAAACACGGCCGCTCAATTCGGAGAGAACGGAGGGCTGGTTTAACCCTACCGCCGCTCCCAGCAGCATGCCAATCTGGCAGTGATGGCCACAGGCATGGGCCGCGCCCGTATTGGAGTCGGCATAGGGATGTTCGTTGACTATCAGTGAATCCAACTCGCCAAGCAGCGCCATGGTCGGACCTGGACTCCCACCCAGAAGGTCGGCACGCACACCGGTCAAGCCTAACCCGCTTCGGAAAGGAATCCCCATTTCCGCCAGCGTGTTACAGACCAACTGGGAGGTCTTCACCTCTCTGAACCCGGGCTCGGGATTCTTGAGTATGGTCTGCGCCAGGTTTACTAACTCATCGGCGCGGGCGTCGATGGCATCAAATGCCTGGAGCTTGAGTTCTTCCCTGGATGGCAAGGAACCACCTCCCATTTCACCGCCTGACGGCAATGTGAACCGATTTTAGCAGAGAGAGGATAAAATAGACATAGCGCCCAAATTCAGGTGGAGAACAGCCATGAGGATAGTAATCGCCCCCCAGAGCTTCAAATCCAGCGTTTCCGCTCTTACCGCCGCCCAGGCCATCGAGCGGGGAGTGAAAAAGGCCCTGCCCGACTGCGAGACCTTCCTGGTGCCCGTGGCAGACGGGGGAGACGGTACCCTTGAAGTGCTGGTCAACAGCACTGGCGGGGAAATATTCCGCACTATCGTTACGGGCCCGCTCGGTCATGCCGTGGAGGCCAATTGTGGTGTTATGGGTGACGGCCAAACGGCGGTCATTGAGATGGCCCGTGCCTCGGGACTGGCTATGGTTCCACACCGGCGCCGCAACCCCAGAACAACCACAACCTACGGAACCGGCGAACTGATCAGGCATGCCCTGGACCGGGGCTTCGACCGCATAGTTGTCGGTATGGGGGGGAGCGCTACCAACGACGCCGGAATGGGCATGGCCTCCGCGTTGGGGGCCAGGTTTATTGACCAGAGAGGCAATACCTTGCCCAAAGGCGGCGCTGCCCTGGCCCAGTTGGATCGCATTGACATAAGTGGGCTGGATACCCGGCTGGGTGAGGTGAGTTTCATCGGGGCCACTGATGTTACTAATCCCTTGTGTGGTCCTACGGGGGCATCCGCTATCTACGGGCCGCAAAAGGGGGCCACACCCGAAATGGTAACTCAGCTGGATGATGCCCTGGCCAACTTCGCCAGAGTAGCCAACAGAGACTTGGGTATAGACTTTTTGAACGAGGAGCATCCCGGGGCCGGCGCTGCCGGCGGCTTGGGCGCCGGCCTCATGGCCTTTACCAACTGCAGACTGCAGTCTGGCATTGACCTGGTCTGTGAAGTTCTTAACTTCGAAGAGCACATCAGGGGCGCGGACCTCGCGCTTACCGGGGAAGGACGAGCAGATCTGTCTTCAATCTATGACAAAGCGCCAGTTGGTGTGGCCAGGAAGGCGGCCCCCCACGGGGTTCCCACGGTGATACTGGCGGGGAGCCTTGGGGACGGCTACCGCGAGTTGTACCAGCACGGCATCGCCGGCGTAGTATGCATTGCCGACAGGCCGATGAGCTTCGAAAGAAGCCTGGCCCGGACCGAAGAGTTACTGGAAGATAGTGCAGAGCGAACTGTGCGTTTGCTGCTTAGTGGCAGGCCCAGATAACGCTTCTAGGCAAGCCGCTCCTTCACGAAGTCAACCACGGTGCTGCCAAGGAACAGGGCCCGCTCCGCGTCCGCGTCCTCGAAGGCTTCCGAGCAGATGCCGCCAGGGAGAAAGCCGGGGTAACGGGTAATTTCGTAGTATTTGTCCAGCTGCCTTGCTTCGCTCTTGACGGTATCAAAGAACATCTCGAAGATTTTCGCATCCTCGCAAAGATCAATCAGCGAGTGTCCCCAGACATCTTCTGCGCCACGGTGGTAAAGGTAAGCCTTGACCGCCTTCTCCGCAGCCTGTTGGCACAGAAAGCAGGCCAGATTAAAGCGCTGCCCTTCCCGGTTATATTGGGCATCCAGCAGGTCCTGCTCTGCCTGACGGAGCCACCTCGACCCTTCGGCCAGATTATTCGGCACTGTATATCACCCTTCCGTGCTTGATTGCCGTTGCCAGCGCCGGCAGCGCGTCCTGGAGTTCTTCGAATTCCTGCGGTGTATATACCTGGCAGTCCACCGCCACCATGCTGCTCAAGTGGTACGAGAAGAAGTCGGCACGGCGCCCAAAAGTGCCGTCATTGTCGTGTACTACTATCAGGTCAATGCGGCTGTCGGGTGAAATATCGCCCGTCACCATATCTCCCGTCAGGTACACCTTCTCCACGCCCAGTTGCGGCAGCAGGCTCATGATGTTCTCCATTTCCTTCTCAAGCATCTGCCGGCGGAACTGGGTAAAGCCAATCCTTACGGGCATTCATGCCTCCGAAACCGGTTCAATTTAAGCAACCGCTATGCCAGCAACACCAGGTGGACTTCACGGGGCCCGTGCACACCGACCACGAGCTTCATTTCGATATCTGCGGTGCGGCTGGGACCCGTAATGAAGTTGAGATAACTTCCCATATCACCGCCATTTCGCAAGTATTCCAGCCTCCTGAACAGGAAAACATCGTCAATGCTCTCCACCAGGTCCTTAGGCCTGACGATAGCCAGGTGTACCGGCGGTACCAGGGAAACCAGCCTGCTCAGGCCCTGCCGGGGCACCACAACGACCGAGCCGGTCTCCGCCACCGCATAGTCGGCGCCGGTTATGCCCAGTCCCGACTCAATGATTCGGTCCCGGACCCGGGGTCCGCTGGTCGACTCGTCGTGGGCCGCAACGAACAGTTCGACACCGGTGTTCCGCAGAGCCGAGTCGACACCCAACTCCCCAAACACCGGTTGGTCGGCCCTGGCAGCCCTGGAAATCCCCAACCTGCCGGCCAGTTGAGTGATGTAGCCAATAGACTCCTCGGCGCTTGAGGTCCTGAAGACGTTCCAGTTTCGAGCTCTCGCCGTCCCCTCAAAACGATCTGCCAGTTCGCCACGGGTTTCCTCCAGGCGTTCCCTGGCAGCCGCTGCTCTTCCTTCCAGATCGGCCAGGTTTTCCGTCAATGGAAGGTGGAGGGGAGGCGGTACCACGGGATGAGTACGCCCGAGACTCCTGCGAACGTGGTCGAGGAAGTCATCCTTGGGTACCCCAAGCGATGTCAAATTCTGTTTTTCGACCATTTGATCGTCTATTCTCGTAACTCAGCTACAGATTCCAGGCCTTGGGCCCACATTTCCCGGAACGTTTGGCGGGGTAAGGCGGGCAGGTCACGCCCTCCCGTCCACTTGGAAACCAGTGGAAGGGGTACCCTTTTGCTCACTTTTCCACCCGAAACAAAGGGTTTCTGAACCAGTCTCCCCACCTTGGCGGCGGCGGAAAGTGCGGCCGGGTTGCTCATCAACCAGGAATAGGCCTGGGCCGCCTGCCTCTCTCCCGTGGTCGTCGCATTCTCTGTCTCCAGGGGACTCTCGGCCAGTCGGTGGCGCAGGTGAAGCAGCATCCGCGGAATGTTGATCCTGATGGGACAGACTTCCCGGCACGCTCCGCAGAGGCTGGATGCGTGAGGCAGGTCCTTTGCCTCCTTCAGCCCAACCAGCGCTGGGGAAACGATTGCGCCTATCGGGCCCGGGTAGACCCAGCCGTAGGCATGGCCGCCAATCTTGCCGTAAACGGGGCAGATGTTAAGGCAGGCGCCGCACCGGATGCAATACAGGGCTTCTCGCAGGTCCGGGTCTGCAAGCAAACGAGACCGTCCGTTGTCCACCAGGACAAGGTGGAACTCCTCCGGGCCATCCTCATCGTCGTTACGCCTGGGACCGGTTACCATACTTACGTAGCTGGTCAACCGCTGGCCGGTGGCCGAGCGGGGAAGCAGCCGGAGGAACACCGCCAAGTCCTGCAAGGATGGTATAACCTTTTCCATTCCCGTAATTCCGATGTGGATGCGGGGCGCGGAGGTGCACAGCCGCCCGTTTCCCTCGTTGGTAATGATTACCAGCGTTCCCGTTTCGGCCACCAGGAAGTTTGCTCCACTGATGCCCAAGTCGGCGCTCAGGAATTTCTCCCGCAGAACCCGCCTCGCCACTCGGGCCATTTCCTCGATATCATCGGTAAGGGGGACACCAAGCTCCTGGTGGAAAAGTTCTGACACCTGCTCTTTGGTCTTGTGAAGGGCGGGCGCCACGAGATGAGAGGGAGTTTCGCCGGCCAATTGAATGATGTATTCACCCAGGTCAGTCTCGTAGACTTCAACCCCGTTGGCCTCCAGGGATTGGTTCAGGTCCAGTTCCTCGGAAACCATGGACTTGCTCTTGGTGGCAATCTTGACGTTACGGGAGCGGGCAATTTCCGCTACTATGGAATTGGCCTGGGAAGCATCCCGCGCAAAGTGAACGTGTCCCCCGGCCGCAGTTACCCGGTCGTGCAGTAACTCAAGGTAGTAGTCCAGGTTTTCCAGCGCGTGAATCTTGGTACGCCTGGCCTCTTCCCGCCACTCTTCCCACGTTTCCCAACTGACCTCTTCAATGGCCTCAAGCCTGGCCTCATTGAACCCGCCACCCACCTGGCGCAGGGCGCGCCTTAAGCTGGCGTCCTTCATCGCAGAATCTGAAGCCGAAACAAACTCGCGGGTCTTGACTTCAGCCAAGGCGCTGACCTCCTTCCTCGGGTAGGCCTTCCAGGACCTCGGCGATGTGCCGGACATCTACCTGGTGTCCCTGACGACTAAGCCCACCGCCAATGTGCATTAGGCAGCTCATGTCGCAGGACACCAGCAGATCCGCTCCGGTCGAAAGAACGTTGCTCACCTTGTCATCCATCATGCCCTGTGAAATGTGGGGATACTTGACGGAAAAGGTGCCGCCGAACCCGCAACAGGTATCCGCCTGGGGCAATGGCGCCAGTTCGAGGCCCTCGACCCGCCCCAGCAGGCTGAGCGGCTCCTGGCGTACCTCCATTTCCCGAAGCAGGTGGCAGCCGGAGTGGAAGGTGGCCTTGGCAGGAAAGCGGGAACCCAGGTCCCCTACATCAAGCACTTTGACGAGGAACTCGGAAAACTCGTAGACCTTGCCTGCCAACTCCGCTGCCCTCTCTTGAAGCTCGGAGTCTCCAGCAAAGAGTTCCAAATAGAAGACCTTGAGCATTGCGGCGCAGGAACCTGACGGGACCACCACGTAATCGCTCAACGAAAAGCTGTCGAGTACCCGAGTGGCCAATTGGCGCGCCTTCTGGGTGAAGCCAGAATTATAAAGAGGTTGGCCGCAACAGGTCTGATCTTCCGGAAAATCCACCACGACACCGTGTTTGCGCAATACCTTTACGGCGCTCACTCCAACCTGTGGATAAAGCTGGTCAATAATACAGGTTACGAAGAGGGAGGCGTGGATTTCGTCGCGTTGGGTCAATGCAATCCTCGAATCTGACAGGGAACCCTTCAGTTCTTAGGGGGACAATCCGTGGTTCTGCAACGCCCCCTTGAGAGAGCGTAGACGTAGATTAACAGACCCGATACCCCCGGACAAGCTGAATGCTCACGGAGGCAGCGTTTCGGTCTGGGTGGTCCGAACGCGAGAATAGTAGGGGCAGACCTTTTTTGTCTGCCCCGGTCTCATAGCAAAACCACCTGATTTGGAACGCTGCCGCTTACGGAGCGGCAAGCCTGCCGGCCAAGTCCGGTTTCGGACTGACCTGGCAACAGCGAAACATAAAGCCCGGCCACCGATTGACCGGGCTTGCAAACAGACCAATACCTGCGAGGAAAGGTGGCGGGAGTGCGAGGGAGTCGAACCCACCTACCCCGCTCTTCACGAGGCACAACGGATTTGAAGTCCGCAAGAGCCACCGGGCCCCTTCCACTCCCCTGATACCCTTCCCGAGTGGGTGAGGATGGGGCCGCTAACTTCCCAATACGGAATCAATCTTCCGCTTCAATGCGCCCTTCGGAACGGCGCCTACTACCTGGTCAACAGGCTGGCCGTCCTTGAAAAAGATCAGCGCCGGAATACTGCGGACGCCGTACTTCATTGCAATGTTTGGGTTGTTGTCCACATCCAGCTTCGCCACATTAAGCTTTCCGTCATACTCCAGGGCCAGGTCGTGGACTGCGGGAGCAATCATTTTGCAAGGGCCGCACCATTCGGCCCAGAAATCTACCAGGACTGGCAGATCAGACCCTTCGACTTCGTCCGCCCAGGTGTTCTCATTAACGTCCACTGGTTCCGGCATTCGTTCCTCCGGGGAAATCCTGGTTCCCCAATAAGTTGCTGCAATCCTTCCGCTTGCCCCAACGAAGAAGGTTTCATCAAGGCTTCGCAGTGGGATTTCCTCCAGTTTAGCTTTTGCCCTCCATTCAGGTCAACCTGGAATAACCCTGCTGAAATCAGGCTGTCAGCCCGCTGGGCAAACGTTTACCTCTTTGGGGTTATCTCACAATGGCTTCTTTCTTGGATAAAGCCAGTGCCTTGGTTTATAGTGTGAGTAGGTGATCAGTTGGCTCAACAGAAACTCAGCATAGGCCAGGAAATCGAGGTAGACCTGTCGTCTTGGGGCCGCCTGGGCGAATCAATGGCATGCCACGAAGGGCAGGACGTTTTCGTTCTGGGCGGAATCCCCGGCGAAAAAGTGCTGGTTGAAGTGGTCAGGATCAGGCGTAAGTACGTTGCCGCCCGCGTCGTCAAGGTCCTGGCACCCTCGCCTGATCGAGTTGATCCGCCGTGCCAGTATTACGGTGAATGCACCGGATGCCAGTGGCAACACCTTGACTACCAGGCACAATTGCGGAACAAGCGCGACAAAGTGGTAGACGCACTCCAGCGTGTGGGAGGCCTTGAGGACATAAGAGTCCTGGATACCCTGCCGTCGCCCGCCACATATGGCTACCGCAACCACGCCAGATTCACCGTAGGCAAGGCCGGCGACCTGGGTTTTGTAAACCGGGAGACCCGTCGGTTCGTGCGTATTGACCGGTGCATGCTGATGCACGACGGGATTAACTATCTCTTGGGTGAACTACAGGACCGCTGCGGGGAGACAACCCAACTTGCGGTGCGCGCTGGCCGTGATACGGAAGACTTTCTGGTCCAACCTTCACTGAAGAATCCGGATGTTCGCATCCCCACCGGGCAGAAGCACTACCGTGAATCGGTAGATGACCGGCAGTTTCGCGTGGCCTCCCCCTCGTTTTTTCAGGTAAATGTCGACCAGACTTCCCGTCTGATTGAAGTGGTTCGGGAAGCAGTCAACCTGTCCGGCGCTGAAATATTGCTGGACGCATACACCGGCGTTGGGACCTTCGCCGTGCTCCTGGCGCCCTTTGTAAGGCAGGTATACGCCATCGAGGAGTCATCGGCGGCGGTGGCAGACGCCAGGGAAAATTCCGCAGGCATCGACAACCTGGAATTCTTGCTGGGTAAGACCGAGGAAGTGCTGTCGGATCTTCCCCAGCCTCCCGACTTGGTCATCCTTGACCCTCCCAGGGCGGGATGCCAGTCATCAGCCCTGGAAAAGCTGCTGTCCCTGCGGGCGCCCCGCCTCGTCTACGTTTCCTGCGACCCGGAGACTTTGGCCAGGGACTTGAAAGTCCTGTGCGAACGGCATTACCGGGTAGACCGCATCCAACCCCTGGATATGTTTCCTCAGACCCACCACGTGGAATGTGTAGCAGTGCTGAACCTGAAACCAACACCGCCGCCCTTGGTGCTCGCTTCCGGCTCGCCCCGGCGCCGGGAATTGCTGACTCAACTGGGCCTCGACTTCCTTGTGCAGCCTTCCAACGCCCCCGAAGAACAGCAAGAGGGCGAGACCGCCGAAGATATGGTCAGACGGCTTTCCCTGGACAAGGCCACTATGGTGGCGGCAGGCTTGACCGATGGCTTCGTCATCGGAGCCGATAGCACGGTGGTGCTGCAATGACGGTCCATAGGCAAGCCCGAGGACGAAAATGACGCTCGCCGGATGCTGCGGGAACTGAGGGGAACCGAGCACCAGGTCACCACCGGCCTGACCGTAGTAAACGTTTCTACCGGGCAGCACCTCACCGACCATATGACCGCTGAAATCGTTATGCGCGACTTTACCGATGAGGAAATGGAGACCTCGATAGCTTCTGGCACGCCTATGGACAAGGCCGGCGCCTATGCGGTGCAAGATACGGTTTTTCGCCCCGCAACGCTGCGGGGTGGGTGTTACACCAATGTGGTGGGCCTTCCCCTTTGCCGAATGCTGGAAATGTTGCGGGAGTTGGGATACCAGCCACCGCCCTATCTTCCCGCCTCGGTGGGCAGCCAGTGTTTGGGGTTCTGCCCGTTCATGGACCACAGCGAGGTGGAAGAATGAACCTCTTTGGCGTGGGGATGCTCGAGCTGACCGTAATCTTCCTCATCGCCTTTCTGGTGCTGGGGCCGGCCAAGGCCATCGAGATGGCCCGGACTGCCGGCAAGTTGATCGGGGATGTCAAACGCAACGTCAACGAACTTACCGCCGCCGCCGATCTGAATGAGCAGCGGCGGCCGTCGCCACCTCCGACCGGCGAACCCACATCCGGGTCCCCTGTTCCTCCCCCCACAGGAGCAGTCCCAACCAACGGAACCGGAGAGGGAAATGAGCAGCAGTCGTGAACTGACGCTCATTGAACACCTCAGCGAACTGCGGCGCCGAATCTTCATAAGCGTCGTTGCCATCCTGATCGGCGCTATGGTCGCCTTCCTCTTCTGGACGGACGTCGTGGAACTGCTGAAACGTCCGGCCCAGGAAGTCAACGATGGACAGGGCGTTAATCTCATCGCCACCCAGGTCACCGAGCTTCTCTCCACCAGCGTCAAAGTGTCCCTGGTAGGCGGATTTGTCCTGGCGCTGCCCGTGATTCTTTACCAGGTAATCCGTTTTGTAGCGCCGGGCCTGACCGTATCGGAACGCCGGTATCTCCTGCTCTTTATGCCGGGCGCCTTGCTGGCCTTTTGCTGCGGGCTGGCATTCGCCTACTTCGTGCTGACGCCCCGCGCCCTGCCGTTCCTGTTAACCTTTGGTGGCGGGGCGGCCGATCCCCTGATCAGGATAAGCAACTACGTGGATGTAATGCTGCGCCTGCATTTCTGGATGGGGTTGTCCTTCGAAACGCCGGTAATCATGTACCTGTTGGGGCAATTGGGCATTGTCAGCGCGAGAATGTTCTCAAGATTCAGGAAATATTGGGTAGTTATCGCCTTCATCCTGGGCGCCATCATCACGCCAACCTTCGACCCCCTTAATCAGACCCTGGTGGCAGCCCCCCTGCTGGCCCTGTACGAAGTGGGAATACTCCTTGCCTGGCTGGCAGGACGGACTCGACAACGTTCCCGGGAGGAGATGACGTCCCTGCCCGAGGGATAATGAAAAAGGACGGCTTGCCGCCGTCCCAACAATACCTGGTCCGAAATTTGTGGACTTATTTTTTGTCTTCCACCGAGTCTGAAGTCTCACTGTTGACAGTTGTCGGCTTTGACTCTTCCTCACCTGTCACGGAACTCTTGAAGCTCCTTATTCCTTTGCCCAGTGAGGACCCAATTTCGGGCAACCGCTTCGCTCCGAAAATGAGCAGCACAATCAGCAGAATTATCAGAACCTGGGGCAATCCGATAGGCCCGAATCCCATTTTTCCCCCTGAAAGCTGAATTACACTGGCTATCGTAACACGTCTGACGGGTATTTTACAGTTGGAGTTCAGATTGTAGGGTGCCCGATAGCGGCCACCCGGGGTTCGGAATCTTGTTAGACAGGGGCACGCTGGTTATAATCGGGCCACTCTTGTACCTGTGCAGGTGGAGATGGACGGGGAATACGATCTGGTGGTTATTGGCGCGGGCCCGGGCGGCTATGTAGCCGCCATCAGGGCCGCCCAATTGGGTCTGAAGTGCGCCATAGTGGAAAGGGAAGAACTGGGCGGTGTATGCCTCAATTGGGGTTGTATTCCCAGCAAAGCCCTCCTCAGAAATGCTGAGATAGTCTCCTATTTCAGGCGGGCCGAAGAGTTTGGGCTCAAGTTCGACAATTTCTCAGCAGACTACTCCGTGGCCATTGAACGCAGCCGCAAAGTGGTAGACCGAAATGTGCGTGGCGTCTCTTACCTCCTGCGCAAGAACGAGGTGGACCACATTGCTGGGGAAGCCACACTGCGTGGCAGCGGCGTCGTGGAGGTCGCTCCGGAAGGCCAGAGGCTCCAGGCAAAGAACATAGTCCTTGCCACCGGGGCCAGGCCCCGTTCCATACCCGCGCTGCCGGTTGACGGGCACAAAGTAATTACCAGCAAAGAGGCTATCGTGCTGGACAAACTGCCGGAGTCCATCGCTATTGTAGGCGGCGGGGCCATCGGCCTGGAGTTCGCCTACCTGTACCGGATGTACGGCGTTGCAGTCACCATTGTCGAATTGCTGCCCCATCTGGCCCCCAATGAAGACCAGGAAATCAGCCGCCAGGTGGAGCGGTCTTTTGGCAGATACGGAATTAACATAATTACCGGGGCCGGAGTTACCGGAGTGGCCGATGACGGTGGCACTCTTCAAGTCGCTCTTTCCAAAGTTGGGAATGACCAGGTTATCGCCTGCGACAAGGTCCTGGTAGCCATTGGTGTCCAACCCAACAGCGGAGACTTGGGCTTGGAGTCTCTGGGCGTGGCCACCGAAGGCGGTTTTGTCCAGGTAGATGACACCATGGCGACCAATATTCCGGGAGTCTACGCAATTGGAGACGTGACCGGCAAATTGGCCCTGGCACACGTGGCATCGGCCCAGGCAACGGTGGCTGCGGAGGCAATAGCCGGCCAGGAGACACAACCCCTGGACTACACCATGATGCCCCGTGCCACCTACTGCCAGCCCCAGATCGCCAGTTTCGGCCTCACCGAATCTCAGGCTGCTGAGGCGGGCCACGACGTGAAGATCGGCAAGTTTAACGTCCAGGCCAACGGCAAAGCCCTGGGCATGGGCGAGACCGACGGAATGATCAAATTGGTAGTCGACTCCCGGTACGGCGAAATACTGGGCGCGCACATGGTGGGCCCTGAAGTCACCGAGTTGCTGGGGGAACTGGCCCTTACCCGCCTGCTGGAAGGCACTACCCTGGAAATAGGCTGGCTGGTGCACGCGCACCCCACGATTTCTGAGATAATCAAAGAGGCGGCCCTGGCTGCCGAAGGTCGCGCAGTCCACATGTAGCGGCCGGTTCCGCGGTTCGGATTAATCAGGAGGCTGAATTGGCAACCACCATTGTTATGCCCAAAATGGGCTACGACATGCGGGAAGGCACGGTCGTACGCTGGTACAAGCAGGAAGGCGAGGATGTGGCCAGGGGAGAGGTTATTGCCGACATCGAGACCGACAAGGCCACCGTAGAGTTCGAGGCTTACACTGGCGGCGTTCTTCACCGCAGGGTGGCTCAGGAAGGTATTCCGGTGGCGGTAGGAGATGCTATAGCAATCATCGCCGACCCCGGTGAAGTTCCCACCGAAGAACCCGGGGATGGGCCTGTGGCGCCCGGGGAATCTTCTGGTCCTGAAGCTGACTCCGGACCGGCCCAGGCCGCCCCCGCCCCTCAGGTAAGGCAGGATGGGGAAGTTCGAGCTTCCCCCATAGCTCGAAGGCTGGCCAGGGAGAGGGGGATTGACCTTGCCTTGATCATTGGAAGCGGTCCGGGTGGCAGAATCGTCGAGAAAGACATACTGGAGTACGTGCCTTCAGTCGATGGTGTCCGGTCTGATGGCTGGGTCAAGGCATCGCCACTGGCCCGGAGACTGGCCCGGGAGCGCGGGATAGAGTTGTCCCAGGTCAGCGGCACCGGCCCTGAAGGCAGGATAGTCGAACAGGACATCCTGTCGTTCACTGTGGCCGCCGAAGAGGTCGAAGCCACTGACAGCCAGGTTGCTCCCACCTCGGTTACCGCGACTACGCCGGAAGCTGCCGATATGCCGCGGGCCCAGGCGCCAGCCATTGCGGGCTCTGATCGGGTAGAACTTTCCCGAATGCGCCAGGCCATAGCCCGGGTAACGGTGGACAGCAAGCAGCAGGCGCCTCATTTCTACGTCACCGCAGACATTGACATGGGTAAGGCCATGGAGCTGCGCCGGGAGGTTAACGACACTTTATCCGATGACAGGCGGGTGAGCGTCAATGACCTGGTTGTGCGGGCCTGTGCCATCGCATTGGGCAGGCACCCCAAGTTCAACGCCTTTTTCCAGGAAGACCACCTCCAGTTCAATAACTCCATCAACATTGGCATCGCCATATCCCTGGAGTCGGGTCTGATAGTGCCCGGCATCAGCGGCTGCGGCAATAAGTCCCTGGCCGAGATTGCCGTCGCCAGCAAGGACTTGATTGAGCGGGCCAACAACGGCTCCCTGCGAAACGAAGAATACAGCGGGACCACCTTCAGCATAAGCAATCTGGGCATGTTCGACGTGGACAGTTTTGCCGCCATCATTTTCCCGCCCCATGCCGCGGTATTGGCCGTAGGCACCGTTAAGGAGCAGCCCGTAGTCCGCGATGGACAGCTGGCAGTGGGCCAGGTCATGAAGGCCACCCTCTCCACCGACCACCGGGTGGCCGATGGAGCGGAGGCAGCCCGCTTCCTGGTCGAAGTGAAGGGATTGTTGGAGAAGCCCATCAGCCTGCTGATTTAGGTGTCTACCGAAATCCTGATGAATCGGCATAAATCGGTTTTAGGCCAAGGAGGATGAATTTCCTTCATTCGGTTATCATTTTTAGGCAGGAGTTGGCCTCATGCCTGAAAATGATCAATCGCCCTATTCCCCCCGCGTTTACCCGCTGGACGCCCATAAGCTAACCGAAGAGGAAATAGCGGTTGCCTTTGCCATGACCTCCCGGCGACCGGAACCCTTCGACGAAATCGCCCAGCAGGTCAGCGAGGAAAAGGCTGCCGACTTTCACGAAAGGTGGGTCCTGGGCTACGGTCACGCTTCGGTAGCGGAACACGCCGTTGTCCACCTGGCAGTAGAGAACATTTCCCGCCTGGCGTGCGACACCCTGGAAGACAACCGCCTTGCCTCCTACACGGAGAAGTCCTCCCGCTACCAGGTTATGCCCCCGGACTACTTTCATCTCCCTGAAGAACTAAAAGGCAGTCCCCACGCCACTGCTGTCTACCGTTCAACCTGTCAGGGCCTGTTTTCCGGCTATCACCGAATGCTGCACGACTCCATGGAATACCTGCGGAGGACCCGGCCGCAGCGGGAGGGGGAACGGGAAGGCGCCTATAACCTGAGGCTGCGGCGTCTGGCAACCGACGCCTGCCGTTCTGCTCTCCCGGCATCCACTTTGACCAACGTAGGTGTGACTGCCAATGCTCGGGTGCTGGAACACGCGGTTTCCAAACTGATGTCATCAGGACTGGCCGAGGAACGGGTTCTGGGTCAGCAAATCAGGGAGCAGGGTCGCCGCATTACGCCAACGCTCATTAAATATGCTGACCGCAGCGCTTTTCTGGAAGATTCGCTGCAGAGAGAATGGCAGCTTGGGCTGCCGGTTTCCGACGTACCAACAGCGTCTCCAGTTTCTGTGCGCCTGGTCAGCTTCGATCCACAGGCGGGGGAAAAATTGGCCGCCGCCGTGCTGTTTCGCCAATTCTCCGACAGCTACGAGAACGCTTGGCAGCGGGCCCAGGCAATGGGCCAGGAAGAACGGCTGCAGCTTATAGATAAGCTGATGGAGAAGCTGGGAGACCACGAGTCTCCCATCAGGGAATTCGAACTGTTAGACTACACCTTTGAGTTTCTAATGGATTACGGGGCGTACCGCGAGTTCAAGCGCCACCGGATGCAGTCCTATTTTCCCCAGAACCTGACCGTTAACCTGGGCTATCAGGTGCCTGGCCTGCTGATAGACGCCGGCCTTGAGGACGAGTTTCGCTCTGCCATGCAACTCTCTGAGGCGGGGTTTAACGAAGTCGTGAAAGTGTCCCCGCCGGCGGCCCAATACCTGGCGACCCATGGCCACTACCGGCGCGTCCTGTCAAAAATGAACTTGAGAGAGTGTTACCACCTCTTCAAGTTGCGTTCATCCCGACAGGCCCACGAGTCTGTCCGGGAGCCCGTCATGGAAGCCATGAAGTTGGCAGTAACCGAGCAGCCCCAGCTCTTCAGGTGGCTGCGATTACGGGACTATCCCGACTGGTGGCCGTTCAGCAGGTAGCGCTCCTGCTCATGCAACGAATTTGGCGGGCCCCTCTATCGAAGGACCCGCCACTCACAGGGTTCACCAGAGTCAGGACCAGAAACTAGACCTCAACGCCCCGCTGGGTGCGCATGAAGTCTTCCAGGGCCTCCAGGTAATCGGGGCTGGGGAAGCGTTCGCCGTCTCGCACCTTCATGCCATCCGTGAAGATCTCCAGGCGGTTGCCGTCGGGATCACTGAAGTAGAAGGAGCGGCTGCCGCTGCCGTAAATGTTGTTATCGCTTTCGATGCCGTGGGTGGTGGGCCCGTTGATAATCTTGACGCCGTTGCTGTGCAGGTGAGCCAGGGCACGCATAAATTCGTCCCGGTCTTCTACCAGGAAGGCGATCTGCTGCACCAGGCGAGCGTTGGCGGGGACGGCTTCAGATACGTCCACACCCTCGGGGGCGCTGGCGATCACGACGTCGTGGTGAGTCTCGTCAAAGCGCAGGAAGGCAGTCTCGGCGCCGTTGGGGCGCTTGCGATGGTTGGTAACCTGCAGCCCGAGGACCTCAGTGTAAAACTTGAAAGACCGCTCAAAGTCGGAAACCAGGATACCGACATGACCGATTCCCTTGATGTTGATACCCATAGTGTCACACTCCCTATTAAAAGTGTTTGTTTCGTCCCGACTTGCAACTCTGCCTGCTGTTAACAGCCGACCGATTCGCTTGGCCGGGAACTTACGCCAAGTATAGCAGAAACGGAGAACAGAGCAATATATGGAATGCCGAAAGTTGCTGTTCAGAAATGCTGGCAGGACCGCCCCCCATCTCACCTCTGGACTAATCCCTCGCAATCAACACACTGCTGACAATCTCCCTCTTGCCATCCTGCATAACACCCCGCCACCATAAAACCATGACCCATTCAAACCATGCGCCATGGCGCCCTCGGCCCCCGATCGAAGCCCCTATCCGTAGGGCCAGCCCTTGTGGCCGCCCTGCCCCGGGGCTGAGAACCACCGTAGGGTCAGACCTGCGTGTCTGCCCTGTCCCGGGGCCAACCCCCCAAACGACCCAAAACAGAACCATTATCAAAAGATTCCCATTAGTGAACATTCGTGTCCATTCGTGGATAAAAAAGGAGAAAACCCATGATGACCCTCAGCGAAATCAAACGCGAAATCCGCGCCCTCCAGCGCAAGTACCACCGGGAAATCGCCATCTACCGCATGCGCCGCGTCTCCGAAGAAATCTACAACGACTACGCCCGCGCCGTCGGCGACCAGCAGGACCCGCCCAAACCCCTGGAAATCATCCACAGAATTTCCAAAGAGGGCTTCCGTCTCACCACCTGGATGCACCTGCACAACTACCTGGACAAGGTGC
>JAJEDS010000174.1 GCA_022821365.1 Dehalococcoidia bacterium
GGTTTCCAGGGCCCCGTTCAGCAGCTGCCTGGTAACAAAATCATTAAACCGGGCTACCACTACGCCGACCCTTAAGCCCTTCCCGTCCATTTCTCCCTTCAATTCCTGGGGCACGGTATCCTCTCCCTGGTTAAAAGTTTATGCGCAAATCTCAAGCATCAGCCACCGGCCGGCTCGACTCTACCAGCCAGCAGCGCCTGTTCCAGCATCCGTTCTTCCGTGACTGGACCGGGAACACGGTAGTGATCATTAACTAACGCCAAGGGGACCGAACTGACGCCCAAGCTGCGCGCCAGCGACGGGAAGTCCCGAATCTGCACCGCTTCCGCGGTGATGTTCGGGTTCTCCCTGGTCATGGCAAATGCCGTGTACACTGCCCGGGCGCCGGTCTCTTCTTCCGGACTGACTATGACCTGTACGTGTACCGGGCGTCCCACTTGCCTCAGCAGTCTGCGAGTCCTGTTCTGGAGTGGACTGACTCCCCGGGAAACGGAGCGTATGGTCTCGATTATTCCCGCCATCTGGTGGCCTAGGGGCGCGCCGTAGAATGTCATTCTCGGGCGGTCTTCGTCGCCCACCAGGATGGCCGGTATCCGGGTTACTCCCATTGCCTGGGTCGCGGCTGAGTCGGCAAAGAAGTCATGCACTTCCAACACTATCCTCGGCGAAGCGGCAGCCACTGTTTCGATCAACCGCTGCGTCTGCTCGCAGGTGGGGCATTCCCGGCCGGGTATGGCAATGGGAGATGTTCCCCTGGTGAAGAGGTGCAATTTTACCGGCGACTTCAGGTCCTTTCGGAAGGTTCGTCTGAGTTGATCGCGTTGCTGGGCTGAGATGGCGGGTGGCTGGGTCAATGTTGTATCTCCATAACGGAGGGAAAATTCCGCCTCGCCGCAGGATGTTCCCTTCGATGCCCGGCGGCCTGGCCAGTTGTTGTAGGTACCCGGTGTCCCGTCAGCCCAGTGTACACGCCCACGTTGGCGTTAGCCACCCTTTTCCAGCAACCCCTTGATGGTCCACATACGCTGGAACAAGGTGAAGCACGACACGACAGCGATGGCCAGCAGTATCCACGGCATCAGAGGGAACCCGGTCAGTCCGTCGGCTATCAGACCCGCTCCCAGTATAATGACCCTTTCCGTGCGGGTCATGACTCCGTCCCGCGTGAAAACCCCTAGGCCTTCTCCCCTGGCTCTCAGGTAGCTGACGCCCTGGGAGAAAATCAATGCGAGCAGAAGGACGGCGACATACAGGGTCAGGGTGTTACCCGCAAGGCCGCTGCCGAGAAAATACAGTCCCATACCCACGAACAGAGCGGCCTCTCCCAGGCGGTCGAAAACCGAGTCCATCAATGCGCCGAAGGGGCTGTCCCTGCCGGTCATGCGGGCCAGGGCGCCATCAAACATATCGAGGCCCCCGCCCACCAGAAACACGATGCCACCGGCCAGGAGCCACCCGCTGCCGACCAGCCAGGCGGCGACAATGCAGACGGCAAAACCGATAAGGGTAATTGCGTTGGGCGTAAGCCCCATGGCCTGGAAAACCCTGGCTCCGGGAATCTCGACGTAACGGGACAGGGAGGCCCGGATTTCTTCTCTACCTGGCAGCGCCATTGGACTCCGCGATGCAGTCGTAGTAATAGCTTTCGACTTGGCGGGCCACCACCTTCCAGCGGTACTGCTCCACCATTCGGCGGCCGGTTTCACCCAACCGGCGGGCATATTCGGGGTTTTCCACCAGCGATGCCAAGGTACTTGCCAGGGCTTTCACGTCCCTGCGGGGAAAGAGCAAACCCTGCTCACCATCCTTGACGATTCCCATGTACCCTTCGATGGCGGAGGCTATGATGGGCTTGCCGCAGGCCATGGCCTCCAAGAGCACGATGCCGAAGCTCTCCTGGCCGGTAGCGGGGGAACAATAGATGTCCGCCGAGGCGTAGTACCTGGGCAAGTCCTGGTAAGATACGCCGCCAACCAGTGCCACGTCCCCCGGGTTTCGAGCGCTAAGGATACCGTGGGATTCCCGGTCCAGGTTGCCGGGGCCTACCACGATGAGCCGGGTGTTGGGGTGTTCCCACTTCAATCGACAGTAGGCTTCCAGCAGGTACTTCAGGCCCTTTCGCTTTTCCATACGGCCCACGAAGAGGATGTTTGTCTTCCCATCCTGGTATTCGGGCCAGGGCACGGCGTTCTGGGCAAAATGGTCCACGTCGATGCCATTGGGAATGATGCGGTAGTCCCTGGGGAAGAAGTTGTGAACGTACTTGCGCGCTGACGGAGAGACGGCAATGCCCCCATGCAGCCGCTGGTGCCATCGCTTGATGATGGGCTGGCTGAAACGGTAGAGGTGCTGACGGCTGTAGTAGGCGTGAAAAGTGCCCACGTTCACGGTATTGGAGCATTCCAGTACACACAGGGGGAGCACCGGGGCCAGAGGCTCGTGCAGGTGGATAAGGTCGAAGCATTCTTCTTCCAGAATTTCCCGCACCCGCCCGAATAGCCACCAGGAGAGGGAGACCCGGGCTATGGAACCGCCGCTGGGAACGGGCACCGACCTTCCCAGGGGAACGAAGGACTCCGCCTCGAAACACTGGCGAGAAGGGGAATGGGGCGCAAGCACTTTCACCTGGTGCCCGACCTGGCACAACTCCTGCGCCAGCTGCGAGACGTGGGCCGTAACGCCTCCCGGCCAGGTAAAGTCGTAAGGGGAGACCATCGCTATTTTCATAGCAACCCTTTACCCACGCAGCGCCGCCGTTCACCAGGCGCCGAAGATTACGACTAGTCCGTCTCTTCTTCCACGGCCTCCATGACTGGAGCCGGTACCCCCGCTGTTGAAGGGCGGGCGGGCACCATGGGGTTGCCGTCCTCCCCGCTAATGAACGCTTCGACCATGTTGCGGGCCACGTCGTCCGTGTACTGCACGGGCGGGGATTTCATAAAGTAGGCGCTGGGTCCCGCTATGGCTCCGCCCATCTTCCGGTCTAATGCCAGCTTGGCGCAGCGGATGGCGTCCACCACGACCCCGGCCGAGTTGGGACTGTCCCACACTTCCAGCTTGGCTTCCAGGTTAACCGGAGCTCCCCCGAATAGCTCCCCTTCCATACGGATGTAGCACCATTTGCGGTCCT
>JAJEDS010000234.1 GCA_022821365.1 Dehalococcoidia bacterium
CCTCGCTGATGGTCTGCTCATCGCGGAATACGGCAACGTTGCGCACCCTGGACTCGCCCATGGCCTGGCGGATGGCGCCCCAGCGGTCGCCGTTGTCCGGCCTTTCCAGCAGATCGGCGATGCGCCGTTCTTCCCTGGCGACTACCTCGTCCTCGCTGAAGTCCAGGAAATCCATGCCGCGACAGGCGTCGGCGGCGTGGTTGCCGGAGCGCTCGCCGAAAACGATGGTGTCCAGCAGGGAGTTGGCGCCCAACCGGTTGCCGCCGTGTACGCTGACGTTGGCGCACTCTCCGGCGGCGTATACGCCGGGGATGCTGGTCAAACCGTCAATGTCGGTCTTGATGCCGCCCATGATGTAGTGCATACCGGGGCGGATAGGGACCGGTTCCTTGATCATGTCCACGCCGGCCAGGTCAATTCCGATTTCACGGATCTGGCTTAGCTTCTCCATGATCAGGGCTTCGCCAAGGTGGGTGCAGTCCAGGAACACGCAGCCGTTGACGCCGTTACCGGCGTTGATCTCGGTCTGCTCGGCCCGGGAAACCACGTCCCGGGAAGCAAGCTCCATCATGTTGGGGGCGTAGCGCTCCATGAAGCGGTTACCGTTCTTGTCCCGCAGGTAAGCGCCCTCGCCGCGGGCCGCCTCGGACAGCAGCACACCGCTGCCGGCCAGCGTGGTGGGATGGTACTGGACCATCTCCATGTCCATCAGCCCCGCTCCCGCGTTGTAGGCCAGGGCCATGCCGTCGCCCGTAACAATCAGGGCATTGGTGGAAGGCTCAAATATGCGCCCGCAGCCGCCGGTAGCCAGGATGATGGTCTTGGCCCGGATGGCGTGAAGCTGGCCGGTGCGAATCTCCAGGGCGGTAACGCCGCCCACCTGGCCATCCTCGATTATCAGGGACGTAACGAACCATTCCTCGTAGCTGCGCACCTGGGACTTGATCAACTGCTCGAACATTACGTGCAGCAGGGCCTGTCCGGTAAAGTCGCCCACAAAGAAGGTGCGGGCCCGCCGCTGGCCGCCAAAAGCCCGGGTGCCCAGTTTGCCCTCATCGTCCCGGTTAAAGGTAACGCCCATGTGTTCCATGTCGATCAGGGCGCGGCCTGCGGACCGGCACATAATTTCGATGGCGTCCTGGTCGCCCAGGAAATCGCTGCCCTTAATGGTGTCGTAGGCGTGGTCTTCCCAATCGTCGCCCCGGTCGAGCAGGGCGGCATTGATGCCACCCTGGGCGGCATTGGAATGGCTGCGCACCGGATGGACCTTGCTGATAATGGCAGTGTCGGCGCCGTTCGCACTGGCGGCAATGGCAGCTCTCATGCCCGCCAGCCCGGCGCCAATTACCAGGACATCATGCTCAAGCATATATTTCCGTTTTCTCCCCAAAATTCCGGCAAAGGGCCAGCGCCCTGCCGATTTTCTCGCCTAATTATCCACAGAACCGGAGTTCCCAACAACCCGCATGGCCTGCAGCAGTGAGGCAATGCTCTTGGCGTCCTGAATTACTCCCTGCTCCATCAGCAGCAGAGTTTCCGACAGGGGAACCCTCCTGGTCTCCACCATCTCGTCAAAGTCCTGCTCCAGGTCCGACGGCTGAAGGTCAGTGGCCAGGAAAGCATACATATACTCGTCGCACCAGCCCGGGGCCAGCCAGAAACCGGTCAGCGGCGTTAAGGTTCCGGCAACATGGGACACCTCTTCCTGGAGTTCCCGCATGGCCGCCTCTTCGGGAGTCTCGCCCTCCTCGATCCCGCCGGCCGGTACCTCCAGCAGCGCGGACTCGGTTGGCTTGCGGTACTGGCGCACCAGCAACACGTTGCCGTCGGCATCCAGGGGCACCATGCACACCGAATCAGAGTGTTCCACCACTTCGCGTACGGTGATTCGGCCGTTGGGCATACGCACCCGGTCCTTCCGCGCAGTCAGGATTGTCCCCTGGTAAAGGGTTGCAGAAGCTATAGTAGTTTCGGTCAGATCTTGTTCCATGGTCTCCTGGGACTGTCTCTCGTTATGATTAGCCTTCGGCGTTGCTTGCAGCGGCCTGGCGGCCTTTACTATTATCCTCGAATGCTGAAGCCCAGGCGGCGGGTCAGGGTCGCATAGAAGTGGTTGCTGGGGTGCGCCCGCAGGAACCTGGCCTTCAGGGGACTCTGTTCGACTTCCACCCGGTCTCCCGGCTGCAACTCCCGTTCGATGTAACCGTCCACGCTGAGCACCGCATCCTGGGCGCCTTCAAGATAGAGTCCTACTTTCGACCTGGGCCGCAACACCAGGGAGGCCGACATTCCCACGTGGGCCGCCACGGGCTTGATGACCAGGTCCTCGGACAGCGGGTCGAGGATGGGGCCGCCGACGGCCAGGCTATAGCCGGTACTGCCGGTGGCGGTGGACAGGATGATGCCGTCGGCCCGCAGGGATGCCACTTCCGCCCCATCTATGGTGGTGCGAATGGTAACCACCCGGGAGACGGACCCGCGGGTAAGGACGACATCGTTAAGGGCGTGATAAGGGCCTTCCACCTTGGGCAGGGAAGAATTGGCGTTGCGCACGATGCGGGCGCAGATCATATTGTGTTCGTCAACCCGGGCGTGGCCGTTGTAGTAGGACGGTAGTTTTTCCAGGGCGTCATGCACCTGCAGTTCGGTCATGAATCCCAGGCGTCCCATGTTAATTCCCACCATGGGAACACCAATTTGAGCGGTAACCTGTACCGCTCGCAACATTGTCCCGTCACCGCCCGCGGTTACCACAAGGTCGGTGCCAGATACCTGTTCCCGCAACTCCTCAGGGTTTTCCGCCGGTGAAATCCAACTGCTTTGTTCCAGGGAAAGCTCATTTACTATTGCATTGCTCAGGTCCAAAGCTTCGGGAATTCGGGCGTTGTAGATAATGCCGACGGTTCTTATTAGGCTGGACAAATTGACCGACCCTTAATGCGGTTTTTGTGGTTACCGGGCCAGGATACAGCAGTCTAGCATTACACCAATTTAGTGTCAATTGGCGCCGAATTACGTAAAATGTTTAACGACTTCATACCGCCTCGCGCAATCGGGACCCCTACCGGCCAG
>JAJEDS010000080.1 GCA_022821365.1 Dehalococcoidia bacterium
GAAGGGCCGCTGGCAGCAGCAACTGCTGGTCTGGGTCATAGGGAAGGTAGGTCTTGCTCATCGTGGGACCTCCGTCTCCAGGTGCCCCCTCATCATACACCCATTCCTTCACGCAACCTGTTTCTCGGACAGACTGCTAGTATTGGGTCAAAGTGGTAATGGCACTTATTTGATGGTCTGAGTCTGGATGCTATTCTGGGGAGTGAAGTAGTGTTGTGGGAGGGGAATCCATGGTGCGGGAAGTTTACGGAGTCCATCTGAGTGTCCAGGAGAAGGCTCGGCTCAAGAAGATGGTCCGGTCAGGCCGGAGTTCGGCCCAGGCAGCAACCAGGGCGCGGATCCTGTTGAAGACCGACGAGGGGTGGACCGCTTCTCGGGTGGCGGCTGCGTTTGACGTGTCGGTGCGCACGGTGCGCCGGGCCAGGCGGCGGTACGCGGAGGAGAGACTGGAGGAGGTGCTGCGGCACCATAACTCACCCACTCCCCACTGCAAGGTGGATGAGAAGGTGGAAGCCCATCTGATAGCTCTGGCCTGCAGTCCGGCGCCCGAGGGCCACGACCACTGGACCCTGCGGTTGCTGGCGGACAAGACGGTGGAACTGGGGCTGGTGGAATCTCTTTCGTACGAAACGGTGCGGCTGCACTTGAAAAAAACGCGCTCAAGCCGTGGCTCAAGCAGCAGTGGTGCATTCCCAAGGTGAGTTCCGAGTTCGTGGCCCGCATGGAGGATGTCCTGGACCTGTACGCCGAACCCTATGATGCCCAGCGGCCGGTGGTCTGCTTTGATGAGAGTTCCACCCAGTTGCTGGCCGAGACCAGGGAACCCCTGCCAGCCAAGCCCGGGCGGCCGAGACGGGAGGACTACGAGTACGTCAGGGCTGGCACCCGCAACCTGTTCCTGGCCTGCGAGCCCAAGGCTGGTTGGCGGCACGTGGCCATCACCCAGCAGCGCACCATGCAGGACTTTGCCCACCAGATGCGGTGGCTGGTGGACGAGGCTTATCCAGATGTCCCAGTGGTGCGAGTTGTATTGGACAACTTGAATACCCATAGGGAGGCCTCGCTGTACGAGGCCTTCCCCGCCCCAGAGGCAAGGCGGATGGCCAAACGGCTGGAGTTTCACTACATGCCCAAGCACGGGAGCTGGCTGAACATGGCGGAGATGGAGTTCAGCGTGCTGGCCCGGGCCTGTCTGCGGGGACGCAATCCTGACGAGGAGAGCCTGGAGAAGGCGGTGAACGCCAACGTGTCAGAGCGCAACGCGGCGGCAGCTCCCATCAACTGGCGCTTCACGGCCAAGGACGCCAGACGAAAACTCAGCCGACTCTACCCATGCCATTCTTGATTTGACGTAATACTAGCCCAGTTGGGAGAGCGTTAGGGTTTCCTCAGCTAACGGCAACCGATAGAGAGCACACATGGGGAAAGCGGCCATAGGTTATTTTAGTGCCAGCGTGATGTTTATTGCCCTGCTTATAACCGGATGTTCTGAAGATCCGCCGTCCTTCTCCCGTAACGCCGCAGCTCCTGTGCCGCTCCTAACGGCCACGTCGACTCCAACTGCATCTGCGCTACAGACCCACACTCCTACTGCCGCACCGACGCCAACCCCGACTCCGCTACCAAGTCCCATTTCCACCACCGTACCGACGGCAGCCCCAACTCCAGAACCAAGTCCCACTTCTACGGCCATTGCCCTCCCCCCGACTCCAACGCCCATTCCAGAACCAACGGCCACTGCCGCGCCAACGGCCAGTCCCACCCGCACTCATGCGCCCGTGGCAACGCCTAGTTCAACCGCGACTCCAGAACCACGGCCTACCCCTACTGCCACGCCGACTCCTAGGCCGACTCTGGAGCCGAGCCCCACTCCCACTGTCCTGCCAACTCCAACTCCCACGATCACAATCATCCCAATCGAGCGCGGTGTTTCCATTACATCAGAAAACCAGATTATCCTGGAGTTAAAACCCGAAGACATTGTGCCTGCCAATCCCTTTGACCTGGCGGGGCGTACCCTCATCTTCACCCCGGACGGCCGGCGCAAATATTCCCGAGCGGTCCGCCCGCTAGGCTGGGACCCCGAAGACCGGGGCAAACGTTACCAGAAGTCGGCCGAGATTAAACTGCAAAATTTCCGGTTCCCTTTTTCCGGCAGGAAGTGGGAGTCATTCTTTATCTCTCGGAACTGGCTCATCACCTTCGGCAAGGCGTTCCCGGAGCGCGACCCCGTGAGGTTCGGCACCATGAGGATGTACGTAGATACGATGCTGGAAACTCCAGCTATCAGTGCGCTCTACAAGCCGTACCTGACCGGGACAGTCTACGTCTCCGACTTGCCTGACCGGATGGTCATCACCTACTACGCCAGGGATGACAGAATGGCGGTGTTCGGACAGAGACCAAGGCAGACTTTTGACTTCCAGACTGTCCTGCATTCCGATGGGCGGGTGGCCTTCAACTATGGTTCGGCCCCTTCGGCTCCGGACGAGGCCTTCCGCGACGGTATAGTGGGCCTCTTTCCTGCCAATCTCACGACCGGAGCAGAGGTGACGATTCGTGATTCAGGGACCGACTTGTCGCGCCCGGAATCCCGGTCCTCTGAGGTGCAAAGCGAGGTATTCCACTACCCCGCCATTCGAGACCGGGGCGAAGGTGTCGCCGACTTATCGTGCCGGATCATTGAAGTCCTAGGGGATGAGTTCGACTTCTTTGCCTTCAACAGCCAATCCCGCTTCGACCAGCAGGAGACCGGCCCGGCCCACGGCTTCGGGGGCTATTATTGGGGGAACATCCAGGCCGAGGTTGAGGGAATCGGAATCAGGGGGAACAACACAACCCCCTGCCAGAGCCGGCTGAAGAATTCCTGGGGATTTCCCGTTTGGATGAAAGCCCGCACCGTGGTCAACAAGGCCCATTCAGCGTATGGATACCGCACTCCCTACGACGAGGGCCTGACGTTTTTTGCCCACGAAATCGGCCACACCTGGGTCGCCTACGCGTCCTATATGATGAATGGGGAGAGGGTTCCAATGCAGGTAGAAGGCAACTATGGCCACTGGGCGTTAGGGCTGCACTCTCCCGCGCCCTTTCCCTGGCACGGACCGGAAAACGGTTCTGTTATTGGAGGAGCCTCCTGGCGAGAAAACCCGGACGGGACGTTCACCCCTACTGTCGGATGGTGGACAAAGGCGGGCGGGTTCTCCTGGCTGGACCTCTACCTTATGGGGCTGGCCGCCCCGGAGGAAGTGCCGGATATGTTCATACTGCGAAACCTGCTGCAACTGACTTCAGGCCGGGCAGGAACCTACACAGGCGAGCAGGAAATCATCACCATTGATCAGGTCATTTCCGCTCTGGGGCCGAGGAAACCACCCCACGGGGAAGCGCGAAAGACGTTCAACATGGGCTTTGTGTATTTCCTGCTGCCAGGGCAGACTCCCGACCCCGAACTGCTTCGCGAGCACGCCGACTACCGCGACCGGGCGCTGGACCACTGGCGCCACGTTACCGGCGAGCGGGGACGGCTCACAACCGAGATACCATGACTCAGTGAGAGCGTAGGGTTGACCTGCCAGCGGCCGCTGGAGCGGGTCTGCGGGGAGCCGGGCCAGGAGGACCTGCGGCCCGTGCGCACCATGGTGGGCAGGCCGCGCCGCAAGGTGGGCGACGA
>JAJEDS010000179.1 GCA_022821365.1 Dehalococcoidia bacterium
TCCAAAAATACCCCATCACTTTGCAGGTCCTGCTTGACTCGCTCGAACAAGCCATCGATTCTCTGTTTAACGTCTTCAGGATCCTCACCGAACTGGACTCGAAAATCAGGTGGGCGGTCTAGGAAACTCTTCTCGTCCTCGATTTTGCAGAAGATCAATTTGATCATTTCTGCGCCCAGCTTTTCCCGTCGGCTGATGTTAGTGTTCGCATACAGGTTGTTCAAGATACGTCGAAACGCGGTTATGAGGTCGGCTCGTTGGAACGGTCTCAAGTCCTCTTTATTGAGGCGTCCGATGTCATCCACCGTTTGGCCGCGTGCAGGGATGTTGTAAAGGTAGCCCTCCTGAACCGCGTTCTGACTAGTGTCCTTGTACAGGTACTCAATGTCTTTGCCATTGGTCCAGACCGCCCAGATGGCTGAGGTGGCAGTCATGTACGATTTGAGTTGAGCTATCCCGTCGTCCCTCTCTGGCCTTTTTGTCTCGACGATTCCCCACACATCCCGAGCGGGGTCGCGCCCAGTGGCTGCTTTGTAGATTACGATGTCAGCTTTGTCCGGAAAGTAACCTGTCCCCCGTGGAATCTGGACTTCAATATCGAGCTCGCTCTCGCGGTAGCCATAGCTTTCGACCAAGACGCGTTCGTATTCTTGGCGTACCTGTTCTTCAGGCTTGGACTGGTCAACGGACTTGCCCATAGCAAAGTCGTTGGATTTTGCCATGATGCTACCTCCGCGGACGTCTATACCGGTAGCAGGACATTTTGTTCGCGCGAACAAAATGTCCGAACATATAAACGTGCGCCGTAGGATATGTGATGTTATCACAAAATCGTTCAGTGTCCAACCCACTCCAACGGGGCAGGTAACGGTTTGAAATTGCCGATACATTGCCCTGGACCGCCTCAAAATTGACCCTCTCGGTATGGGTCACTATAATCGGCAGAGCCCACGGCAGTAGCGTGTCTTTGCCGACGCATCGGAAACTGCGACTGCCGGGCACACTGTGCAAGTAAGGAGAGTTTTCATGGTTACAGAACAGGCAGCGGTGCTGAGCCCCGAGGCACTGAGTGAGCAGTTTGAAAAGAACGGCGTCACCCATGTGGTGACCAGTCCCGACAGCGAGACCAACTACCTGTACGAGTTGATGACGGAGCAGCCCTGGCTGGATATCGTCCCAACCGCCAGGGAAGGCGAGACCTTCGGCATCGCCCTGGGGCTGCTGGTCGCCGGCCAGACCCCGGTGGTCCTGATTCAGAACACGGGCATGATGGAATCGGGCGACTCCATCCGGGGCATGGTCCTGGACGCCGGGTTCCCGTTGATTATGGTCGTGGGCTATCGCGGCTGGAACCGCCACGGCGTCATCACCGACTCGGCGGCCCGCTACACCGAACCGTTCCTCAACGCCTTCCGCATCAACTATTACCTCGTGGAGCAGGATGCCGACAGTTCGCGCATCTCCACGGCCTTCGAGGAAGCCCGGGCCACCAAGCGGCCGGTTGCGATCCTGGTCGGCGACGAATACCACGGGTTCAACCGTTAGACCGACACCTTTCGCGGAAATTATCCTTCCATTCGCGCCCTGTCGGATGCGGCAAGCCTTTCTCAGACAGGGCCGGATGCACAGCAACAAAGACCCACGCAACGGAGGCAAAGAATGATTCATGCCGAGGACGTATTCCGAGTATTCCAAGAGCACCGGGGCGATGCCATCGTGATTCCCACCGGCACTTCCGGACGACGCTGGCAAGAGTTCAGCGCTAACGAAAACCGGGACCTGAACATGGGAGGCGCCATGGGCCAGACCACTTCGGCGGCCCTGGGACTGGCCCTGGGACTGCCTGATGAGAAGGTGGTGCTGTTTGATTCCGAGGGTGCGCTGCTCATGAACATGGGCATCCTGGCCACTATCGCCGGCAAGAAACCGAAAAACTTCTGCCACATCCTGTTGGACAACGAGTGCTACGCCACCACCGGAGGTCAGCCCGTTCCCAACGCGCAGGAGATCAACTACGCCGGTATGGCCAAGGAATCCGGTTATCCCACCACCTACAGCTTCGAAGACCTGGAAGAATTCGCCACCAACGTGGAAGAAATCATGCAGGCTGCCGGGCCGGTGTTCGTCGCCATCAAAGTGGTGCCGCAGGTGGAAAACGAGCCCATCGGTATGCGCGTGCGTCCGCCTACCCGCAGCCGCGCCGAAACCATCCGGGACTTGCAGAAGGAGTTGGGCATCAGCGCCGACTAGCGCTGGTGTTGGGTGTTAGGGAAGTGCTTCCCGCGCCGCCGGCGCAAAACCACCGGAAACTTCTCACCCTGCGCTTGGCGGATACAGTCGCTGAAACGGCCCCATTCGGGGCCGTTTCGTTGGGGCAGATTCCTAGAAATCGGGTTGAGGCGGCGCTCCCCAGCCTGGCGGGATGTTGACCAGGTTGGGCTCCAGGTCCTGGACGGAAGTCTGGCCGCAGTAGGCCATGGCCCGGTCGATCTCTTCCCGGAGCAGTTCCAGGACACCGTGGACTCCCTCGGCTCCGTCCACGGCCAGACCCCAGTAGAGAGGACGCCCGATGCCAACGGCCCTGGCTCCCATGGCCAGCGCCTTGACGACGTCGCTGCCGCGCCGGACTCCGGAGTCAACATAGACTTCGCAATTGCCCTTTACCGCAGCGACGACCTCGGGCAGCATCTCGATGGCGCCCATGGTCATGTCCAGTTGGCGTCCGCCGTGGGTGGATACCAGGATGCCGTCCACACCGCTCTCGGCGGCGACGTGGGCGTCCTCGGCGGTGCGGATTCCCTTGAGCACCAGCGGCAGCCCGGTCAGGTTGCGCAGCCATTCCAGTTCCTGCCAGGTGAGGGGAGCGGTACGGTTGACGTCCCAGCCAACGGACTCGTCGGTGCCACGCAGCACGTTCTCCGGCTTGTTGACGCCCCGGAAGTTGCCCTGCTCAAAGTTCCGGTTGTACCGGTTGCGCAGGTCGCGCTCCTTGGGGCTTGGGGTGGGGGTGTCCACCGTCAGGGTGATGGCCTTGAACCCGGCCTCCTCGGCGCGGCGGACCAGCATTTCGGTAAGGTCGTAGCCCCGGTGATAGAGCTGAAAGAAAAGCGGGCTGGTGGCCTCCTCGGCAACCTCTTCCATGCTGCAATTGGATCCGGTGCTGAGCATCATCAGGGTGTTGGACATGCTCGCGCCGCGAGCGGTGGCCACTTCTCCCTCGGGATGCGCCCGGTGATGGGAACCTGCGGGGCAGACGAACACCGGCATACTGAGTTCATTGCCCAGCATGGTGGTCGAAAGGTCCCGCTCCGTGATGTCGCGCAGGAACCTGGGGCGCAGGGTCAGTTCTTCGAAGGCGGTGCGGTTGCGCCGGGTGGTGAACATGTCCATGGCACCGGCGTCGATGGTGTCCCAATCGTCGTGGGGCAGCACCAGCCTGGCGCGTTCCTCGTAGTCGTAGAGATTGATGGGGTCGAGTCGCATATCTTGAACTCCCTTTGCGGACGTTTCTTGCCGGCCGCTGCCGCGCTTGCCAAGGGGTATTGGGCAGCGTTCTCACCGGATAGAGTTGACGGCGACCCTACTGTACGGCCTAGAAGCGACTCCGGGCAAGTCCCCGGTCAGGCTCACGCTTACCCACTTTGTGATTGCGTGGTGAAAGGACGGAAAGGTCGATTTCCCGCTCATTTCCGCTCATTCAAGCAGGACATTGGGCGAGTCGTGGGGCTTAACTGGTGGCTTTAAGGAATGGTTTTGGTGGCGGTTGTAGTGATTTTTGCGGACAGGTGGGCAGGTTTGGGGGA
>JAJEDS010000101.1 GCA_022821365.1 Dehalococcoidia bacterium
ACAAAGAGAAACGGAGACACGGAGGCTCCCCCTCTCCTCTGCGTCTCTGCTTCTCTTTGTTAAGGTCTCCTGTAAATCACTTCTCGCCTGGCGACTCCCACCGCCGGCGCAAGGACTCCACGTACACCCGCTCGTAGTCGCCGTGGTGGCCGGTGTGGAATGTTTCAGCTAACTGCTCCGCCCAGAGGTACTCCACATCCTCCCACCGGATGGGATAGGGAGGCTGGTCGAAGAAGTTGGTGACGGCTTCCCTGGGGTCGGAGGCGTAGCCGTAGCCCATCATTTGGAAGTTATCGTAGTGGTTGCCGTGCTGGGAAACGAACCGGCCCTTCATGGCGGCCAGGATTACGAAGGCTGGCATCTCAATCCCCGAAGAGAATGGGTATCCCTGGAAACGGTCAGACACGGCCCAAATGTGCCAAATACGAGAAGGGCTTAAGCCTACCGCGCAAATATCTGGACCGTAGTGACATCGCCGGCGCCTGAACACTGGGCCATCCCCACCCGGGCGTTGCTGACCTGCCGGGGGCCGGCTTCGCCCCGCAGTTGGGTTATTGTTTCATGCACCATGCGGATGCCCGTGGCTCCGAAGGGGTGGCCCATGGCCAGCAGGCCGCCGTCGGTGTTGACGGGCAGGTCCCCGGTCAAGGCCGTCCGTCCCTCCACCGTGGCCCGCCACGCTTCGCCTTTGGGAAACAGTTGGAGGGCTTCGACCTGCTGCAACTCCCCAATGGTAGCGGCGTCATGCACTTGCACCAGGTCCACGTCCTCCGGACCCAGGCCGCTCATTTCGTAAGCCTGAACGGCCGCCGGTTCAGTGCGATAGGGGCTGAAGGCGGAGTGGTCGCTGCCCCTCCCGTTGTAATTCCCCGAGGTCAACGCGGCGGCCACCACCCGGATGGCCCGGGACTCGTCCAACCCGTAGCGGCCCAACGCCTCCCTGGCGCACAGAACGGCCGCCGCCGAACCCTCGCTGGTGGGGCAGCACTGGTACAGGGTCAGCGGATCGGCAATGGGCCGGGAATTAAGCACGTCCTCCACCGTAAAGGTGTCCTTGCGGTGGGCATAGGGATTCAGAGCGGCGTTCTGACGGGCCTTAACCGTAACCTGGGCCAGGGCGGAGGCAGGCGCCCCCGTTTCCTCCATGTAGCGGCGCATCCGCAGGGCGTACCCGGCCATCATGTGGTCGCCGCCAATGTACCGGTCGGGGCTATCGGCCGCGGTAACCGTCACCGGTCCGCCGGGCACCTTCTCGGCCCCAAAGGCCAGGGCCACGTCGAACATTCCCGTCGTAATGCCCCAATACGCCTGCCAAAAAGCGGTAGAACCGCTGGAGCAGGCGTTCTCCACGTTGATGATGGGAATTCCCGTGAGGCCCAGGCTGGCCAGGGCCGTTTCGCCCACCGACATTCCGTGGTAATAGACGTGCCCAAAATAGGCAACCTGAATATCCCGCCATTTCACGGCGCAGTCCTTCAACGCCTCCACCACCGCTTCCCTGGCCAGGGAGGCCAGGTCCTTGCCACGGAACCGGCCGAAGGGGTGCAGGCCAACTCCAACCACCACAACTTCCCTGCCGGGCTTGAACTGGAACACTGTCAGACCTCCCCGGTTCCGAGAGTTGATTCGGTTGCCGGCGCCCACTTGTAGACGCTAAAGACAGGCCCGGAGTCGCCCGATTGAACTTCCTCCAGGGCAAGGCGAACTTCCATGCCGATTCTCAGAGCGTCGTGGGCCACGTCAATGACTTCTGCCAGGATGTGAGGGCCCTCCGGCAATTCCACTTCTCCTAATACATAGGGGACGGGGCCAGGCCACCCTTCAGGGGGTACTCTGACTATGGTATAGCTGTAAAGCGTTCCCGTGCGACTCAGATCCACAGGTTCCAGCCGGGCGGAAGAGCAGGCCTGGCAGAACACGGCCTGCCCGAAAACACTGATGCCGCAGTCCAGGCAGCGCATGCCGAGCAGGGCGCCAGTTGAAGCCTGATCACCGTCAAGCCGAAGCCTGCCGGGATCAACCGATTTGGGTGTATTCCGGGAAGATTCAGGCAAGGTCCTGCATCTCCAAATTAATTTGTCGGCCTTGGAGGGATTTTCAGGTTAAGTGAGCCGGATATCACTGTCAACCAAGGTACACCGGCGGGGCAGTTCAATCGCCTTTGGAGACTTTTCTTAACCACAGAGGCGCAGAGTACGCAGAGGAGCGCAGAGATTGTCCGTGCGACTCCGCGTTCTCCCTGCCTCTGTGGTGAGAAATGCCTTGGAATAAAAGCAACTGGACCGGAAGAGCTAATTGAAGTGCGATAGCCCTGTCCTGCAGGAGGAAACACCAGTGCCTTTCTTCCTTGCCTTGGCATTAGCCTTAACGCTAATATGAGGCGAACAACACGGGCGCGCTTCGTCAATTGACGGCCGCAGCATCGTGGTTTGCAAGTCCGACCCACTGGCAGGGAGGGAATTGTGCCGGAAGCAATCGTTAACGGTTTCCGAATGTACTATGAGACCCACGGTTCGGGCCAGCCCCTGGTAATGATTCACGGTGGCCTGGGCGGTGGCGAAGGCTGTGCCCAGATGATGGAGCACCACGCCGAAATTCTGTCGGGCAGCTTCCAGGTGATTTCCTATGACCGGCGGGCCGCCGGCCGCTCGGAAACGCCGGAGGACGGCTATTCCATTCCCAACTTTGCCGACGACCTGCGGAGCCTGCTGGACCATCTGGGCATTTCCCGTGCCCACATCCTGGGTTCTTCCGCCGGCGGCCCCATCGCCCTGCAGTTCGCCCTGGAAAACCCGGACCGGACCCTGTCCCTGCTGCTGATAAACACCATGACCTACGTCCAGGAATCGGAACGGGAGGTGCGGCAGCGGGAACTGGACGAGATAAAGCAGGTGCTGGCCGAGAAGGGCAAGGAGGATGCAGTGGAGGCTGGCCTGAACAGTCGCTGGCCCGGAATGCGCGAGTCGGACCCCGACCGGTTCGCCACGCTCAAGGCTATAAACCTGGACCAGTTCGACGGCATTGTAAAGACCATCCAGGCCTACCTGGATATCCAGGACTCCCTCGAGTCCCGCCTCCACGAAATTGCCATGCCAAGCATGATCGTCCACGGCGACGCCGACAGCCGCATCAACATAATGTGCGGCCTGCAGTTGCACCAGGGCATTGCGGGTTCCGAGTTCCACGTAATACCCGGCGCGGAGCATGGCCTGCTGACCAATGAGGCCCGGCGCACCAGGGGGCTGATTGAAGAGTTCCTGGCCGAGACTGCCGCTCAACTTCGCATCTGACATTATTGATCATTCTTGTCCGTGCCTGGAAGAGAGAGGTAACCCGATGGCCACCACCGCAATTGACCACATTGCCATGCCCACCGCCAACGCCGAAAAACTCATCGAGTTTTACAAGCGCCTGGGCTTCACCATCAACGACGAGGAAAAGTGGCGTAACGGCGAGGCGGGAATTTTTTCCATCCAGGTGGGCGATTCCAAGATCAACGTCCATCCGGAAGGGTACACCGCCACGCTGCGGGGCAACACCGCAGTCCCTGGCTGCACCGACATCTGCTTCGTGTGGGAAGGAACGGCGGAGGAGTGCCAGCAGATGCTGGCGGACGCCGGCGTGGAAGTAATCCGCGGCCCCGGCCCACGCAGGGGAGCCCGGGCCGGCGGGGGCCTGCCGGCTGTCAGCCTGTACGCCCGGGACCCGGACGATAACCTGCTGGAGTGGATGTTTTACCTTTAGGGAACGCCTGGTGGCTGTACAATTCTTGATTGATCTGGACTTGCCCCAAGGGTTCGTGGTCGAATGCTACACCACCAATATGCTACAGTGAAAACAAGCAAAGGCCGCAAGGAGAAACACTAATGCTTGGCCCAGTCGAAGTAGAGGCGCGCGAGCCGTACCGAACTTGGTTGCGATACTCCGACGGCGTGTCCGGTGAGATTGACCTGTCCGACGTGGCCGGAAACGGGGTGTTCAAGGCATGGGAGGAACCGGGGTTCTTCGAGCGGGTACACATTGATGAATACGGCGCGATAGCCTGGAACGAAGAGATTAATCTCTGTCCCGACTCCCTGTATTTGGAACTTGCCGGCAAGAGTTGGGAGGATTTGCCTGACTGGGTGGAGGTCGACGTGGACGAAGAGGCGGGTGTTGCCTGAGGTTTCTCGTTTCTACGGAATGGTAATTCGTATGTATCCCCGAGAGCACGGCATACCACACTTTCATGCCCACTATGGGGAAAGTCGGGCATCGGTAATGATTGACGACCCAAGAAGAATGCAGGGACGGTTGCCCTCCAGAGCGCAGCGGCTCGTAGTTGAATGGGCTCTCTTGCACCAGGAGAGCTATTGGTTGC
>JAJEDS010000017.1 GCA_022821365.1 Dehalococcoidia bacterium
CCCCCACTGCCTGACCATCGCCACGGGCCTGAAGCGCCGTTTCATGTTGTGGGCTATCAGCGGGGCCACCTGCTGGTTGCCGGCTACCAGGGGGGCTACCCACTGGCGCAGTTCCTTGAGAGTGGGAGGGTTCTGTTCCCAAGTTGGCACCAGCGAGTTCATTGGGCGCCACTGCTTCTCGCCTTTCAGCTTGGTCATTACCGATCCGCCGGCCTCCTGCACCGCAATTACGCCGGCCAGCATGTCCCACATCCGGGGCGCGCCGATGATGGCGTACTGCATCACCCCGCAGGCGGTCATGGCCAGCTCGTAGGCGATGCTGCCCGTGGTGCGCAGCTCTCCAGGGTTGCGGCCCACCGGCTTGCCAAACCTGGTGGTCTGGACGAAGAACCCCGGTAGGCCGATGAGGCGGTTGCCCACAGGCTTATCCGAGGCGTAGACCGAGACCGGTTCGTCAGGTTCGCCTTCGCTCAGAGTGAATCTTGAGCCTCCACCTTGGCGACAGTGCAGGACGAACCCGCCGCGGGGGGAAGGCCAGGGAATATACAGGGCCCCGGCTACGGGACGTCCCCGATGCAGTATTCCTATGGAAGATGCGTAAACGGGCAGGCCGTTCAGGAAATTGGTGGTGCCGTCCAGCGGGTCCAGCACCCACAGGAAGTCCGGCGCCGGGCCGGGCGGGTCGGTCTTGTCGGAACCCTCTTCCCCGAGGATGCCGTGGGACGGGAACCGGCCCGTTATTTCCCGCACCAGGTACTCCTGGGTGGCCTTGTCGGCGGAGGTTACCGGGTCAAGCTGGTTCTTGTCTTTGTATTCTATGGAAAGCTGTTTGCCAAATTGTTCCGAAAGGATCCGTCCTGCGCCCCAGGCCAGCGCCACCGCGGCGGACTCGATCTCCTGCAACTGTTCCTGGAAGGTCTGGACATCCGCAATCATGCGTGACTCCTTCGCTCTTCGTGCGCCCTCGTGTCTCTTCGTGGATAAACGTCCCTAACGATACATGGGCTTGAAGAAGCTGTGCAGGTAGTTGCGCTGGTGGGCCCAGGAATGGCATCGCTTAACCACCGCCGGCGGAATGGGCTGTCCCTGCCGCTGGGTGATGCGCATGGTCTCGTATCCGTTCAGTTCCGGCGGCGCGTCAGCGGTAAAGATGATCTCGCACCCTTCAGATTCAATAAACATCTTGAGGGACTCGAAGCCCGTCACCTTTTTGTTGGGGGTCTGGTACACGAAAAGCTCGGTGCAGCCGTACAGGTCATCCACGTGGTCGTTGCCATTGCCCCGGCCGCCGCCCTGCCGAATCTGCTGCCGTGTGAATCCATGTCCGCTCAGATTCATGCTCATAAGATTGCCCCGAAAACATTTGCGACTTTTGTGTTACGAATTACGAATGAGGTGAAGGGGTCTTGTCCATTCGTAATTCGTAACTCTTGATTCCTAATTCTAAATTATCCCGCTAGGGATAGATAGCCCAGCCCACACGGTCGGTGTCGGCCCGATAGAAGTGGCCGTCGGTGGAGGTTACATACAGGGTGGACAGGCCCGGCCCGCCGAAACAGACGTTGGTGGGGCGGTTACAGGCGATGGGATGGGTCTCCAGCACCCTGCCCGTGGGCGAGAATACGTAGATCATGGGTCCCGGGCCGCCCAACTCCCAGCCGGCGGTGGCTACGATGTTGCCGTCAGCGTCCAGGCACATGCCGTCAATGCCCCGGTGTACCGCGTTGGCGTCCCGGCCAAAGCTGTGCAGTGTGCGGTACGAACCCAGGCTGCCGTCGTCGTTGATGGGATAGGCCCGAAGCTCCCGGTTGATGTCGATGCGGTCGCTGTTGCTCTCGGCCACGTACAGGGTACGCTGGTCGGGTGAGACCAGGATGCCGTTGGGCATGGTGGTGTCGAACGTAACCCGGGTGACCGTGTAGCTGCCGTCGGGCTGGGGGTCGGCCCGCAGCACCGAGCGGTTGTCCAGTTCCTCCACTTCGGTGGTGTCTATATTGCCGGCGTTCCAGGGGTTCGTGAACCAGATGCGTCCGCTGCGGTCGACGGCCAGGTCGTTGGGCGTGTTCAGCTGTTGCCCATCCAGCCGGTCGGCCACCCGCACTATGGAGTCGTCGTCAAACCGGACAATGGCGCGGCCGCCGGAGCAGCAACCAAACAGGTTGCCCCGGGCGTCGAACGCCAGGCCGTTGGTGCGGTTGGTTCCGCCCCTGGCCTCGGTAATGGCGCCCGAGTCGGGATCGTAGCGCATGATGCGGCTGCTGGGAATGTGGGTAAAGAGAATGGATTCGCCGTCCCAGACGGGGCCTTCGCTGACTCCGCCGTAGGGCCGGGTGAGCAGTTCAAAGTGGTATTGCCAGGCCATCCTGTTAATCCTCCTGAAGGACATTGGGTTAGGGGAGATTATCCACGAATAAGGACGAATGTCCACTAATGGAACGCCACGTGAGGGCCATTCCTGGCGCCTGGGCTGGACGTACCTTGCAATGCGGGGTTCCCACTGACAGTTTCCTATTGATATTGGCTGTCCCGTAGTCTAAATTAGACGGACGTTTTGGGAGGCGGGCGGACAGGGATCGAGTCACTCTCGAAACCGGTGAAAAAAGAGATATGACATCCGTTCTGCGGGAAATTCTGGAAGCCCTGGCCTTGGCCATCGTGGTTTTCATTCTCATACAGGCCAGCGCCCAGAACTTCCGGGTTGAGGGCTCCAGCATGGCCCCTACCCTGGAGGGGCAGCAGTACCTGCTGGTCAACAAACTGGTCTATTTCACCTTCGACGTGGAACGCTTTTCCCGCGTGGTTCCCTTTTGGCAGGTGGACAGGTCGGAGATCAGCCGCCCCTTCCGGCCACCCAGGTTGGGGGAGATAATCGTCTTTCACTTCCCCGGGGAGCCCCAGCGCGACTTTGTGAAACGGGTTATCGGCCTGCCCGGCGATAAGGTGGAGATAGTGGACGGCATGGTGCTGGTCAACGACTCGGTCCACATGGAACCCTACCTGAATGAACCCTTCGATGGCAACATGGCGGCGCGCCGCATGGGCGAGGACGAGTATTTCGTGATGGGAGATAACCGCTCCCACAGCAACGACTCCCGCAACTGGGGCGGCGTACCCCAAGACAACGTGGTGGGCAAGGTGTGGCTAATCTACTGGCCCTTCCCCGAATTCGGCGTTCCCCGTTAGTTCCCCACTCTCCCCCCAGGCCAGCCTGGGCTTACTCAACCTGGGCAAAAATCATCCACGGACAGACAGGGCAGCCCACCCAATGAGCAGGCTTCAAAGTCCTTCCGTGGATAATTCTTCAAGTACCTTGCCTGGTGGGTGAGCTTACTCCTCGCCCTCCCTGGCCGGCCCCACCAGGATATCGTCGCCATCCACCCGTACTTCAAAAACGCGCAGCGGGTCCACCGCCGGCGGCGTCAGGACCTTGCCGGTCCTGACGTTGAAGATAGCGCCGTGCAGCGGGCACTGGACTTCCGCGCCGTCCAGGTCGCCTTCGGACAGGGACGCATAGGCGTGGGTGCAAATGTCGTCGCAGGCGTGGACCTCCCCGTCCACGTTGACCAGCAGGATCTGGTCGTCGCCCACGTCCACCACCTTCATGTCCCCCGGGGACACCTCGCTGACTGCGGCAACCTTAACGAAATCGTCGGGCATAACTCCTCCCTTGTTTTGGCTGTCTCGTTCCAAGGATTGCGCCCGGCCTGGCGGCCGGGCCGGGGTTTCGGGGGTAATTATATAGAAGATAGGGAGTTGGGGGAAATGGGGGGTGGGGCAGGTCATTTAGCATAATTCCAATGACAAGGTGAGGGCAAATCGCAAGGGAATTCCCGTTCCTCCATGGGTATGACTCTCGTTGGCAGCCCTTGTATTTGCTGGCGCCGACCTATTGCCTTCTTGCTTGGCGCTCCGCTACCCTGACACAGGGGATCCAGGAAACCACATCTTTCCTTTGGAATCATAAGGACAACCTCAGCTTCATGCTGAGAGGCCCGTAGGGAAGCCGGTAACTTACCAGCAACTCGAAAATGGGTGGAATTGAGCGATAATGAGAGGAAGGATAAAAATTTATCCAGCCATTGAAGCCGGGCCCTACCTGGAGAACTGCGCCCATTTTCTTCCTGGTTCCGCTTCTTAGTCCCATCCCAGCCCCGGGGCGTCCCGTGAACCTTCCGGAATGCAGGTGTACTGCTTTGAGGGCGAGCACTTTGGCCCCCCAATAGAACAATAGACTGGCGCCAATGAGGGGGGGCAAGCTCCACAATGCAACATTGCCCACGGAAATCAGTTATTTGACCAGCGCGCACTGGCAGGACACAATAGTTAACATCCCCGGCCTCACACAAGAAACGGAGATCTATCAATGGACATTTTCCAGCTTGACTACGTTCTTCACGAACCCGAGGAAGACCACGGCTGGATGTACCGAGCCGAAGTCCCTGCGTTGCAGGGCTGCAGAGCGTGGGGACAAACTCCAGAGGAAACCCTGGAGGAACTGCAAGATGTTGCCAGGATTATTATTGAGCTTTGCAGGGAAAAGGGAGAGCCCTTGCCGCCGGCTTTGACTTTGCAAAAGTGTACAGGGGGAACCTTTATGGTGGCAGCGTGACCTATCGGGAACTGCGCAGGAAACTGGAGCGATTGGGGTGTGTCCTTTACCGCCAGGGACGAGGTTCCCACGAGGTCTGGCTGAACCCCACAAACGGGAGACGGACTTCCGTTCCCAGGCACAGTAACCGAGACCTGCGTACCGGAACGTTGCACGAGATTCGGAGAGACCTGGGAATTTCGAGGTCGGAATTCGACCAAGCTTAGGGACTGTTGATACAGGCAACCAGTGAAATGGTGACACACGGTGAGCCAAGCGATTTCTTCATACTCAGAGCCTGGAAAGCGATTTGCGATTCCCTCTGATGCGTAACTGTTCACGATTGGGGGCAACAGGCTGTCCCACGATATCGTCATACCGGCTTTCGCCGGTATCCAGGAATCATTACACAACATACCGTGCGTTGGGCCCCGGCCTTCTGGATTCCGGCTCAAGGCCGGATTGAAGGTTTGGGCCAAAAGCGCCTCGCCGAATCTGAACATTTAGTCTGATGCAAGCATCATTGCGCCCCGCAAACCGCCCGTGCTATAATTCACAAAGTTAGAGAAGATGAGATAGAAGGTACTGCATTAGTAATGCTGGATGCTGACGTACGGGAACGAATAACGCGGGAATACCGGACCCACCCCAACGATACCGGGTCCACCGAACTGCAGGTCGCCATACTCACCGAGCGCATTCGCCAGGTGACCGACCACCTTCGCACCCACCGGAAGGACTTCCACTCCCGCCGCGGCCTGGTCAGCATGGTGTCGAAACGCCGCAGGCTACTCAATTACCTCAGTAACGAAGACGTTAACCGCTATCAGACCCTGATCAGCAGGCTGGGACTGCGCCGCTAACCTCACTACGGCCTGTCCTCTCGCGCCTGCCAGGTCCCCGTCCAGTTACCACGGTAATAGCCGCCCGTCTGCTATGAGCGCTAGCTTCGCGTTTGTCTCCTCTGCATTTATCTTTAATGTGCGAGGTTAAGTAATTCCCTATGCCTGAAGCTACTGTAGTAGAACGAGTTATCGGTAACGAAAAGCTGGTAATCGAGTCGGGCAAGCTGGCCTTTCAGGCCCACGGTTCCGCCGTCCTTACCTACGGTGATACCGTAGTCCTGGCCACCGCCGTTATGGCTGACAAGCCCAGGCCCGACATTGATTTCCTGCCCCTGACAGTGGAGTTTGAAGAGCGGCTATATTCCGCGGGCAAGATTCCGGGCAGCTTCTTTAGAAGGGAAGGCCGCCCGGGCCAGGAAGCCATCCTCTCCGCCCGCCTTACCGACCGCTCCATCCGCCCCCTCTTCCCCAAGGGCCTCCACAACGAAATCCAGGTAATCCTCACTGTCCTTTCCGCCGACCAGAAGAACCCGCCGGAAATCCTGGGCATGATCGGCGCCTCGACGGCCCTGTCCGTTTCCCACCTGCCTTTCGCCGGGCCGATTGGCGCCTGTCGCGTCTCCTATAACGACGGAGGCTTCATCGTAAATCCCACTTACGCGGAGATTGCCGACGGCCAGCTTAACATGGTGGTGGCCAGCACTCGCGACGCCATCATGATGGTGGAAGCCGGTTCCTACGAGGTCTCCGAAGAGGTGATCCTGGAGGGGATCCAGAAGGCATTCCAGGCCAACCTGATTACCATCGACCTGATCGACGAACTGGTTGCCCAGGTTGGCAAGCCCAAATATGAGGTGGAAGAACACACCGAGGAAGAGGAGCAGCTGGACACCCAGATCAAGGCCATCGTCAACGGACGGGTCACCGAAATCCTTGAGCAAAATTCCTTCAAGGCGGAACGGGACGAGGGCCTGGACCGGATTGAGGACGAGGTCGCCGAGCAACTGGCCGAGGAATTTGGCAAGAACAAGGTGGCCGAAGGGTTCAAGAACGTGGTCAAGGGCGAGGTTCGCCGCCGCATTCTCGACCTGGGCGTGCGACCCGACGGCCGCAGCTTGTCGGAGATCCGCCCCATCGCCTGCGAGGTGGGCGTTCTGCCCCGCACTCACGGTTCGGGCCTCTTCACCCGGGGCCAGACCCAGGTACTGTCTGCGGCTACCCTGGGCCCTCTTAGCATGAAACAGAACCTGGACACCTTGTCTCCCGACGATACCAAGCAGTTTATGCACCATTACAACTTCCCACCCTATTCCGTGGGCGAGGCCCGTCGGGTGGGTTCTCCCGGCCGGCGGGAAATCGGGCACGGCGCTTTGGCTGAACGGGCCATCCTGTCCGCCCTGCCCTCCGAGACCGAGTTCCCCTACACCATCAGGGTGGTATCCGAGGTGCTCAGCTCTAACGGCAGCACCTCTATGGGCAGCGTATGTGGCACCAGCATGGCCCTGATGGACGCTGGCGTGCCCATGAAGTCCCCCGTGGCCGGCATTGCCATGGGCCTGGTAACCGACAACGACGGCCGGCACGCCGTGTTGAGCGACATCCAGGGCATTGAGGACTTCCTGGGCGATATGGACTTCAAGGTGGCCGGCACGGCCGCCGGCATCAACGCCCTGCAGATGGATATCAAGCTCAAGGGGCTGGACGAGGAAATCCTGCGCCAGGCCCTGGAGCAGGCCCGCCTGGGCCGCCTCCACATCCTGAACAAGATGTCCGAGGCCATCGACGAACCCCGAACCGAGATGAGTCCTTACGCCCCCAAGACTATCCGGATCCAGATTCCGGTGGAGAAGATCGGTGCCGTCATCGGCCCAGGCGGCCGGGTCATCCGGGGCATTATCGAAGAGACGGGCGCATCCATTGACGTGGCGGACGACGGCGGCGTCACCATCAGTTCATCGGAGCAGACCTCCCTGGAGCTGGCCCGCAGCCGAATCGAAGGTCTGACCCGTGAGCTGGTGGTGGGTGACATACTCACCGGCAAGGTCAACCGCCTGGCCAGCTTCGGCGCCTTCGTGGAACTGATCCCCGGCAAGGATGGCCTGGTCCGCAACGAGGACCTGGGCGACATGGAAGAAGAACTCAAGGTCGGCCAGGAAATCACCGTAATGGTCCAGGAGATTGACTCCATGGGACGGGTCAACGTCTCCCGGCGCGCCCTGTTCGGTGACGAAGAGGGCGGACCCAGGCCCCCGCGGCCTGCCCGCCCTCCCCAGGACCGGGGCGACCGAGGCGGCGATCGTCCTAGGGGCGGTGGCGGTGGCTACGGCAATCGTGGCGGCGGCGGTAACCGTGGCGGAGGTGGCGGTCCCCGCGGCGGTGGCCCCGGCGGTAACCGTGGCGGTGGCGGTGGACCCCGCGGTGGCGGACAGGGCGGCAACCGCGGCGGCGGTGGCAGCATCTCTGACCGGCGTTTCCTGGGCAACAGCGGCGGCAGGACCACCCGCTAGGGCACACTTACACAGACCCTCTAAGTGGGAACCGCGTCGTTGGGAACAAGCAAGGCCGCCCTTTCCAGTCAACGGAAAGGGCGGCCTTCTCAGCTTCGCTTGCTACGCGCTTGCTAGGGCTTCCCTACAGTCTCGGTTACACCCACCTCCGCCATCAAGGCCACTATCCCTTCCCAGGTCTGGTCTTCCACGTAGATGCCTTCCTCCCGGCGTTTCATTTCCGTATTGTATTCGATCTCGCCGGGGTAGAGGACCTCGGTGAAGCCTTCGGCGGGGGGCGACGTCTTGATGAACTCGACGAACTCCCGCATCTCTCGCTTGAAGTCTTCCAGCGGACGGAAGTGCTCCACGTTGTACACGGAGATGAAGACTCCGTCGTTGTGGCGGGCCTGCGGGTCTATGCCGAAGCCCAGTCCCGTCAGCAGGCCGGAGAACATCTCCACCATGAAGGACAGGCCGTAGCCCTTGTGGCCCTGATCGGCGCCCACGGGCAGAATGGCGCCGCCGGCGAAGTAATCGTTGGGGTCGGTGGTCGGTTTGCCGTCCTTGTCCACTATCCAGCCGAGGGGCACCGGTTCGCCCCGGCTGCGCTGCAGGTTGATCTTGCCCATGGCTACCGCGCTGGTCGCCATGTCCAGCAGCACCGGCCCGGGCAGGTCGCTGGGCACGCCAATGCAGATGGGGTTGGTGCCCAGGCGGCGGGCCCGGCCGCCGAAGGGAGCGGCGTTCTTGGGTCCCGCGCCGGAGTCGGCGGTAACCAGGCCGATCATGCCCTCGTTCAGGGCCATGGTGGGATAGTCGCCCACCCTCCCCACGTGGCTCTGGTGGTGAATGGTCATGGCGGCCACACCATGCTCCCTGGCCTTGTCGATAGCCATGCGCATGGCCTTCTCAGTCTGCACGAAGCCGAAGCCCCAGTTGCCGTTGATGACGGCGGTGTTAGGCGTCTCCCGTTCCACCTCGAAGGGAGCGCCGGGCACGATGTGGCCCCGGTCTATGCGGCTGCAATACTCCAGAAGCTGGATGATGCCGTGGGAGTCGTGGCCCACCAGGTTGGACTTTACCTGGTGAGTGGCGACGATCTCCGCCTCTTCTTCAGGGGTGCCCTTGGCAACGTAGACGTGGTAGGCGACCTTGTGCAGGTATTCGTGGGGAAATACGGGCATGGCGGGAACCTCCGGAGGTGTGGATTGTTGGGAAGTAGTCTATTGGAAAGGGCTGGGAAAGTCTATTGCCGCCTTCGAGTTTTGACGACGGGCATTGATTGCAATGTGAGATTCAACTGGGCAACTGAGGTGGTCGGGGCGGGCAGATTCGAACTGCCTACCTCCTGGTCCCAAACCAGGCGCCCTACCGCTGGGCCACGCCCCGTTCAAAGGGTGAAGAAGGGTTTGCCAGATGGCAAAAGAAAAGCCAAAAGGAGGTGGTATCCCCGGAGAGGGTCGAACTCTCATCTCTGGCTCCGGAGGCCAGCACTCTATCCGTTGAGCTACGGGGACACGCTCTTTCGCTGTCAGTTAAGGATACCACGCTGGCGCCGGCGGTAACAAGGGAAATGAAGGCCAGACGAGGTACCAACTATCCCTGTTCGCCCTCTTCCGACGGTACAAAGCGCATGGACAGGGAGTTGACGCAGTGGCGGGCGCCGGTAGGGGTGAAGCCCTCGCCGAAGAAGACGTGGCCCAGGTGTCCGCCGCAACTGGCGCACTCGATTTCAGTCCGAAAGCCGTCGGGATCGGGCAGCGCCCTGACCGCGTCAGGGATTTCCGCATCGAAGGCGGGCCAGCCGCAATGGGCGTCGAACTTGTCGTCTGAACTGTAAAGCTCGGCGTTGCAGCGGCGGCACAGGTAGGTGCCTTCTTCGTAGAAATCGTCGTACTCGCCGGAGAAGGGGCGCTCCGTGCCCTTGAACTCGATGATGTATCGTTCCTGGGGCGTGAGGGGGTTGAAATTACTGGCCATGTCTGTCTCCTCAGCTACGAATCGAGAATGATGGTTGTGGGAAAAGCACTTCGAAACACATCCCTTTCCTGTGCGTCCTGTTTATCCAAGTTTGAAATCACCTTCTGGCGGGTTCGGCGGCGGGTTCGGGCTGGCGGCCCCGGAAGTTACGCAGGTCTGACCTGAAGACGAAGATGAGAACGGCCACCAATAATACCACGACGGCGCCAATGCCCACGGCCACCGGAGCGCCCAGGTAGCGGGCAACGAACCCCGCCTGGGCCATCCCCAGGGGACCCAGGCTCCAGGTTGCGCCGTACAGACCCATAACCCGCCCCCGTATGTTGTCCGGTACCAATTCCTGCAGCGCGCTCAGGCCGCCGACCAGGTACAGTGAGAAGTTGATACCGCCTACAAAGAGGATGCCCATGGATATCCAGTAGTGGCCCAGCCAGGCGGCCACGGCGAACAGGATCAGGCAGATGCCGTACAGCATGGCTCCGAACAGAATCAGCAGGCCCCGGGGGCTGTTAGAGGGAACACTGCCGATGATCCAGTTGCCGACTATGGCGCCCGCTCCGGCTGCGCCCAGCAGCCAGCCCACCCGCTCTGCCCCCACCATCAGCCACTTCTCCGCCAGGGAAGGCATCAGCAGGATGTAGGAAATCCCAAACAGGCTGTTGCAGAAGGTCATCAGCATTACGTATAGAAAGATGGGGTTCCGACCGATGTAGCGGAAGGCCTCCCCAATCTGCTGCATGACTCCGCCATGGGCCGGTGGCCGTTCCCGCAGGCGCAGGATGGACATGACGGCGGCCAGGACGTAAAAGGAGGCGGCGCTGATCAGCATGGAAGTCTCAATGCTCAGGCGGGCGATGACCATTCCAGCGAGGGCGGGCGCCAACACGCGGACGCCGTTCCACACCACCGACTCCATGGCGACGGCGTTGACGATGTGCTCGCGGTCCACCAGGCGGGGGAAAATGCTGGCGCGGCTGGGCTGGTCGAAAGCCTGACCTACGCCGGCGATGAAGGCGGCCAGCAGGATGTGCCAGGGTTCAACGCGCTCCAGCATTACCAGCACCGCCAGGCCCACCACCACCGTGGCCGAGGCGCTCTGGGCGGTTGCCACCAACACCTTGGGTTCCAGGCGGTCGGCCAGGACCCCACCCACCAGGTTCAGGGCCAGGGCAGGCAGGGCGATCGCCAGGCCAAGGTAGCCCAGGTAACCTTCGTCGCCGGTCAACTGGAACATCAGCCAGCCCAGGGTGAACTGGAAGAGCATCTGGTGGCCGGTTACTCCCGTTAGCAGGGCCAGCCAGTAGTAACGGAACTGGCCATAGCGCATGGAGGAGGGGATAAAGCGGCTGATGCCGAAAGCCGGTGGAGTCTGAACGCTCATACAGGCTATTGTGCCACCCGTGCCGACCCTTGGCAATTGAGGTAGTTTTCAGGTAACTGTCCGGTGGCGCTGACCTTAACCATGATTGATAGTTGCCGGTTCCTGGCTTTGGTTCAATGTGCTTTCATCCACGAATGGGCACTAATGTTCACTAATGGGAATTTTTTAATAATGGTTCCATTTGGTTCCGTTTTGGCCCATTTTGAGGGCTCTGCCTTTGGGTGGGGCGCACGGCCGTGCGCCCCAATGGGTGCCACCTGTTCCCCGCCATGGTTGGTCGGTCTCCTATTTCTGTTTTTCCACGAATGGGCACTAATGTTCACTAAGGGGAATTTTTTGATGATGGTTCCATTTGGTTCCATTTTGCCCCGTTTTGGCCCGTTTGGGGGGACTCACCCCCATCCCAGTTTGCCCTCGTCAAGGAGGAAGAGATTGTTGGGCAGGGCGGCCACAAGGGCCGCCTCTACGAAGGGCGGCGGGATTAGTGGGCCATGGGTGCGATGGGGCATGGTTTGATTGTGTCATTGTTTTATGGTGGAGATGGGTTACGCGGGATGGCAAGAGGGGGATTGTCGGTAGCGGGTTGGTGGCGTGTGATTTGTTTAGAGATCAGGTGGGGGACTGCCCTGCCAGTATTTCTGAACAGTTGCGTTTACAGATCACTTACAGGTTCTCGGAGTCACTTTCTGCCAAAATCGCCATTCCGGCTCAAGGCCAGAATCCGGAAATGCCAGGTGCAATCCAGCGCGTGGGGCGCAATGAGGCGGAGTTCCGATTTACGGAGTCTCGCGGCGGGCGAAAGTCCTCTATCCCCGGGCCGCTTCCCGGCGCTTGTTCAGGAACAGGATCAGCCACATCAGGTTGCCCACGAACAGGGCGCCGGAGGCGAACCACAGGACGGTGCCGATGGCGGTATTTACCTGCAGCCCCATGAACAGGCCCACGTAAAACATGACCACGGCCACCAGGGCCAAAACGACGTGCAGGGCAATTCGGAGTCCCGTCTTCATTTCTACCCCTCTCCTCCCGTCTCAACCGGCCTAACGCGAGCAATTAAACGGGGTAGCGTTCACCCCCATCCTAACCTTCCGCCATCAAAGGGGAAGGGACTGCCCAGACAGCCATCAGGCGGCGGCGCCGCAGCAGCGCTTGTACTTCTTGCCACTGTTGCAGGGGCACCTGGCATTGCGGCCAATCTTGGCGCCTCCGGCCGCGGCCTGGCGACCGTTGCCCACGACCTTCTGCATTGGGCTGGCGGGGGTGTCGGCCGGGCGGCGGGCCGGCGCGCTGGCGGGACGCTGGTTGACGGTAACGTGGAATAGGGAGCGCACCACGTCCTGCTGCATCCGGTGGAGCAGTTCCTGGAAGGTCTTGTGCCCCTCGGTGCGGTACATCACCAGGGGGTCGCGCTGGCCGTAGGCGTGGAGGCCAATGCCGGTACGCAGGTTTTCCATAGTGGTGAGGTGGTTGACCCAGTGCAGGTCAATCGCCCGGAGCAGCAGCAGCCGCTCCAGGACGCGCATATGCTCGGAGCCCAGTTCCGCCTCCCGGGCGTCGTAGACGGTTTCAGCGTAGTCGGAAAGGATGCGTCCCACATCCTCCAGTTTGTGGGCGAACAGGGCGTCTTCGTCCCGCAGGTCGGGAGGCAGGGGACAGATCAGGGCCAGTTCGGAGATGAGGCCGGTGGCGTCCCAGTTGTCCTGGTGGCGGTCGGGCAGGTGCTTGCGGACCAAGTCGGCGAATTCCTGCCGGAGCATTTCCAGGATTTTCTCCTTCAGGTTGTCGCCGTTGAGGATGCGCTCCCGGTCGGTATAGATGATCTCCCGCTGGGTGTTCAGAACATCGTCGAAGTTGAGCAGGTGCTTGCGAATGTCGAAGTGGTAGCCCTCCACCTTGACCTGGGCGCTGGAAATGGACTTGGTGATCAGCTTGTTTTCGATGGGCGTGTCGTCGTCCATGCCGGTCCAGCTCATAACGGACTTGATGCGGTCGCCGCCGAAGCGCTGCATGAGTTCGTCTTCGAGGGCTATGTAGAACTGGGAACTGCCCGGGTCGCCCTGGCGACCAGAGCGGCCGCGAAGCTGATTGTCGATGCGGCGCGCATCGTGGTGCTCGGTGCCGATTACGTGAAGACCGCCGAGTTGAATTACCCGGTCGTGCTCCTCGGCCCAGCCCGGGTCGTCGGTGTTGGCGCCGCCCAGGACGATGTCGGTGCCGCGGCCGGCCATATTGGTGGAAACGGTTACCGCGCCCAAGCGACCGGCCTGGGCCACAATTCCAGCCTCTCCCTCGTGGTTCTTGGCGTTCAGGACCTGGTGGGGAACGCCGCGCCGCTTTAGCCTTTCGCTAAGGGCCTCGGATGCTTCAATGGAGGTGGTGCCAACGAGGATGGGACGGCCCGTTTCGTGGATTTCGACGATGTGCTCCACCACGGCATGCCACTTGGATTCGGCCACCTGGAAGACCAGGTCGGCCACGTCATCGCGGACCATTGGCACGTTGGTGGGGATTACGGCAACCTCCAGCCCATAAATCTTGTAGAACTCGTCGGCCTCGGTGGCGGCGGTACCGGTCATTCCTGCCAGCTTGTCGTACATCCGGAAGTAGTTTTGCAGGGTGATGGTGGCGTAGGTTACGCTTTCCCGCTGGATTTTGAGGCTTTCCTTGGCCTCCACGGCCTGGTGCAGGCCGTCTGACCAGCGGCGGCCGAACTGGAGGCGGCCGGTGAACTCATCGACAATGACCACCTCGCCATCGCGAATGACGTAGTCCTTGTCCCTGACCTTCTGGACCTGGGCGGTGAGGGCGTTTTCGATGTAGTGGACCAGGTGGTAGTTGTCCGGGTCGTAAAGGTTATTGACCCGGGTCCACTGTTCCATCTTTTCGATGCCCTCCTGGGTGAGGGAGATGGCCTGGGTGCGCTCGTCGATGGCGTAGTCGGTGATCGAGTCCAGACGGGGCACCAGCTTGGCGAAGGTGTAGTAATGCTGGACCGGTTCATCGGCCGGGCCACTGATAATCAGGGGAGTACGGGCCTCGTCGATGAGAATGTTGTCCACCTCGTCAACGATGGCGTAGTGGCGCTCCCGCTGGACACGGTTTTCCGGTTCCAGGGCCATGTTGTCGCGCAGGTAGTCGAACCCGAACTCGTTGTTGGTGCCGTAGAGCACGTCGGCCAGGTAGGCTTCCTGGCGGGAGACCTGGCGCAGGAACTTCATTCCGCTGGGACCCTTTTCAACGGTTGGATCATATATGAAGGCCGTATCGTGCTGGAGGCAGCCCACGGTCAATCCCAGGTTGTGGTAGATGGGGCCCATCCACACCGGATCGCGGCGAGCCAGGTAGTCATTGACCGTAACCACGTGGACCCCCCGGCCGGTGAGGGCGTTTAGGTACACCGGCAGGGTGGCCACCAGGGTCTTGCCCTCGCCGGTCTTCATTTCGGCGATCTGGCCCCGGTGAAGGACGATGCCGCCAATAAGCTGAACGTCGTAGTGGCGCTGACCCAGGTTGCGGCGGGCCACCTCCCGCACGGCGGCAAAGGCCTCCGGGAGAAGGTCGTCCAGGGTTTCGCCCCGGTTCAGGCGCTCTCGGAACTGTTGGGTCAGCTCGTACAGTTCCTCGTCGGAACGGGCCTGCATACCTGGTTCCAGGTCGTTTATATCGGGAACCAGTGTTTGAGCCAGCTTGTCGATGGCCTTTTCGCCAGGGTCGCCAATAATTTTACGAAGCAAGGTAACCATAAAATACCACCACCTTGAGGGAGCGCTTCCCGGGGCCGGGACCGCCGATAGAGCAAGCGTCATAACCGGAAGGCGAACGCCGAAGCGGCCCTATTGGCGCAATCGTGGGCGATGATCCAGTTATTGCCACTTGAGATGTAATTGAAGAATGTTGCCAGAGAATTGTACCTGAACGAGCCTGAAGTTGCACACCGGATATGTTTAGCTGCTGTACCCCTGTGTCAGCAAGCGCGACCCAATTTGGGGACCTCTGACGAACCAAATAGCTGCCGGCCAAGGCAGGAACTATGGCAACAGTCAATATTATTTGGTTGCAAAATAAACAGGGGGATTATTTATTATAATTATAGTTGTCATTGACAACACCCTTACGCCCTTAATAGAATCAAGAAGGCCCGTTGAAACAACGAGGCCGTATTTTGTCATTTAAGGATAGGGGCTAGTCCGAATGACCACTCTCAAGCAACTGTATTGTCTTCAGGAAGTCGATCTGGACCTGGATGGCGTAAACGGTCGGATAGCTGAGGTGGAGCGGGAGTTGGAGGGGAGATTGTCCCTGGACAAGATTGAGGAATCCCTGGAAGAGGCCAAGACCAGGTTGCAGGAAATTCAGAGTACCCACAGGCAATTGCAACTGGAGACGGAAAGCCAGCGGGAAAGGTCGTCGCACCTGGAAACCCAACTGTACGGCGGCGACCTGGACAACCCCCGAGACCTGGAGGCGCTGCAGCTGGAGGCGAACAACGTCCGGCACGCGCTGGAGCAAATGGACGTTCGCTTGCTGGAGCTTTCCCTGCAGGCGGAGGACGCCCGGTCGCAGATTTCCGCGCAGGAACAGCAGCTTACGGATACCCAGTCGGCATGGGAAGTGCGCCAGGCCCAGTTGTGGGAGCAGCTGGAGGAACTGACAGACAAGCAGGAAGAACTCAAGAAGGACCGGACCAGCCTGGCTTCGGACGTGGAACCGGTGGAGCTTAACCGCTACGAGGGACTGCGGCGCAGCAAGGGTGGCCAGGCTGTTGCCAAGGTGATGCGCGGCCTCTGCCAGGCGTGCCGGATGTCCCTGCCCACGCAACAGGTGCAGCGGGTTCGCAACGGCCGGGAAGTTGTGCTGTGCAATAACTGCGGTCGGATACTGCTGCCGGGGTAGGGTTAGTAGTAAGCCCAGGCTCGGGGTGGGTGGGCAATACCCAGCGGAACGGACGAATTTGCATCCCCCTGACCAGGTGTCAGGGGGATAGCTTTTCCGGCGGCTGGGATCTGGAGGCCGGGCGCCGGGAGGCGTGTTGGTTTGAAGCGCCACAGCAAGTTCCTTGACCCTCCTATGGGGGTATGCTAGATTGAAATTGGAGAGGCCAGGCAAGACCGGGTGACCGCCGCGGTGGGAGTGATCCCGCCGGGGAGGAAAGTCCGGGCTCCTCCGGACAGGGTGCTGGGTAACGCCCAGGCTTCTGCGGCGGCTTAACCGCTGCCCCAGGGGACGGAAAGTGGCACAGAAACATACCGCCGCCGGCTGAAGTGCCCGGCGGTCATTCATCTGAGTGACCTCCGAAAGCGCTGGCGGTAAGGTTGAAATCGGACGGTAAGAGCGTCCGGTCGCCTGCGGTGACGCAGCGACGGTCAAACACCACCTTGAGCAAGGCGGAATAGGGGGACTATGGGTGTCCGGCCCGTCCCCGGGTTGGCTGCTTGACCCCGACGGCAACGTCGTCCGGCGCGCCTTGTCGCGCCGACCTGCGTTTGTCCTCAAGGACGTTGCGCAGGGGGCTAGATAGATGGTCACCA
>JAJEDS010000068.1 GCA_022821365.1 Dehalococcoidia bacterium
TTTGCCGACGACCAGCTGGGGCTGATGGACCACCTGGGAATCAACGAGTTCCTGTTTATCGGCTACTGTATCGGCGGCCCCTTCGCCATGAAGTTGATAGAGCGGGCGCCGGAGCGGGTGCTGGCGGCGGTTCTGTGCCAGCCTGTGGGCCACTCGGACGCCACGGCGGACTCCATGTATGACTCGGGGCATGACCTTTGGGGTCCTGAGCTATGCGCCAACCGCCCTGACGTGACGATGGAAGTAGTTGACCAGTACCTGCACAACCTGTACCGGGTGCAGCCGGACTTCTTCTACTGCGTTTCGCGGGACTTTGCGCGGCAGTGCCAGACGCCGCTGCTGGTGATGCCCGACGACACCCCCTCCCATTCCTACGAAGCGGCCATGGCCATGGCGGAACTGGCCCCCAAGGCCCAGGTGACGGTGTACCCCTGGAAGGAGGACCCGGAGATCAAGGCCAAGACCGTTGAGCAGGTGCGGGAGTTCCTGAAGGCGCACCAACCGGTGGCGGCAACGGCGTAGATTAACCAGGCTTTACCAATGTTATTAGGCCCCGAGGTGTGAAACAGCACCCCGGGGCCTTTATTGTTGGGATTATTCACTCCCAATCCTGCCCTGCCCAGTTAAGGGTGAAGGGACTATTGCGGAGGGCGGCCACAAGGGCCGCGCCTACGGTGGCCTTCGTCTCCATGCTGACCCAAGGACCTGGCAACGAAGGCATTTCCCCCGTTCAATTTATCGAATCAGCCGCTCGGCCATCCGCTCCAGTTGTTCGGACATTTCCGCTTCGGTGTCGCAGTGCTGGGGCCAGACGGAGACGCGGAGGGCGCCGGCGTTCAGGAAGTCGTCGACCTGCTGGCGGGTGGTTTCGGGGGGCTGGCCGAAGACGGATATGGTAAGGGATTCGGGGGCGCGGCCGTATTCGCCAGCCAGGGCGTCCAACTGGTTGCGGCCGTCCTCGATCATTTCGGGGTTGGCCCGATTGGGGAGCCAGCCGTCGGCCCAGCGGGCGACGCGGCGCAGCACGTTGCGGGCGTTGCCGCCCAGCAGGACCGGCGGGTGGGGCTTCTGGTAGGGCTTGGGGTTCATGTAAACGGGCGGGAAGTCGTAATACTTGCCGTGGAACTCGGCCTCATCCTTGGTCCACAATTCCTTGAGGGCCAGCACCGCCTCCCTGGCCTGGGTCCAGCGGTGGTCGAAGTCGCCGCCCATCATGGTAGTCTCTTCCCGGTTCCAGCCGGCGCCCACGCCGAATACGAAGCGGCCCTGGCTGTGGAGGTCAAGGACGGAAATCTGCTTGGCCAGGATCAGGGGGTTGCGTTCCGGCACCAGGGTAATTCCGGTGCAGAGCTTGATGCGCTCGGTGACCGCCGCGGCCATGGCCAGGGCGATGTAGGGCTCGGTGAAGTGGGCGTAGGTCCAGGGAATTTCGCCACCCGTGGCGGGGAATGGGCTTTCGCTGTGGACGGGCAGGATGGGGTGTTCGTGGTACCAGAGAGACTCGAACCCCAGTTCCTCGGCCTTGCGGGCGTAGAACGCGGGGTCCAGGGTGTAGGCGGGCAGGGGGACTACCAATCCAACGGACATGATGGGCCTCCGATTACTTGCTGGCGATTTAAGGGTTAATCACGCTTCTCTGGCGGTTCACCACGAAGGTCTCCCGGTTTTCAATGAAGTCCGATACCACCCCGGCCACTGCCTGGGGACGTTCGGCTGCAACCAGGTGGGCGGCGTCGTAGATCAGGGAGACGTGGCAGTTGGGGATGTTGGCCCGATAGGTGGAGGGGGCTTCCCGGGCAGTCATCCGGTCGCGGGAACCGAAGGCTACCAGGGTGGGACACATAACCTGGGGGAGTCGCGCCTCCAGCCCGGCATCGGATTCCACCGGGGAAATGAGCGTGGCAAGGTCAGCACCCTGGGGCAGGCCGTCCATGCCATTCTGCCGGTCTCCGTGGGCCAGCAGGCGGTTGGCCCACTGCGTCGAGTCCAGATTTGAAAGGTCGGCGGCGGGACGAATAGCGGTGGGGGAAATGAGGACCAGGGCATCCACCGGATCCGGGTCCCTCGGAGCCAGCATTACCGTGCGCAGGGCAAGGTTTGCTCCCTGGGAGAAGCCTACCAGGCCGTAGGATTCGCCAGCCACTGATTCGGCCAATTGTCGAACCGCCTCGGGCTGTGTGTCCACGGCGCCGGCCCCCAACTCAAGTACAAAGAGGCGGAATTGCCCAGCCAGGGCATCGTAAAGGGGCTGGTGGCCCCAGCCAAAGCTTTCCAGGAACACTACCGGTAAGCCTGATCCGGATTCGCGGCAGTTCAGGGTAAGGCCGGCCGCAGTTACGGGATATTCTTTGAAGTCCATCTATTCGCAATCCTGACCCTTGTTATTTGTGGGGTGGGTTTACCAGTGAAATATCCTTACCTGGCCCGGGGAAGCCCCGAAACAGTCCCTTTCCCACGTGGGGAGAGGGCCGGGGTGAGGAGGTTTCTCCCGTCGTTAAACCATCACCCCCAACCTTAGCTTCCCCCGGCCAAAGGGGACTGAATTTGCCGGGAAGTTCTCTAAAGTTCCTTTATCTGTGGCAGGACTTCCTTGCCGAAGAGTTCAAGCTCCTGCATCACCTCGCCGTGGGTCAGGCCGGGCTGCTGGAAGAACAGGTCCACGACGCCCACGCCGCAACGGTCGTGGTATTCCCTGATCTTTTCGGCGACGGTGTCGGGGCCGCCCAGGAAATTCAGCCCCAGGGAGCGGCCCACCACGTCGCCCTGGGGACTGCCGGCCAGGATGCGGCGCAGGTCGAACTCCTCGCCGGAGCGGGCGGCCTGCACCACTTGGGCCACGGAGCGGGAAATCTGGATGGCGTGACGGGGCTGGCCGCCGGGCAGGGTGTGCAGCCAGTCCTGGGCATCCTGGTCCGTCTCGGCCACGTAGATGTTGCCGCGGAAGACAATGTCGTCGGAGCCGGGCTGCCAGCCGGCCTCGTTGCACCAGTTGACGTATCTCTCGGCGATGGGTTCCATCATCTCCACGGGAATGAAGGAGACGCCCAGGCCCATGCCGTTCTCGGCGGCGTACCGGATGGTGTCGTCGCTGCGGGTGGCCATTATGCAGGGGGGCAATGGCTGCTGCACGGGACGGGGCCACACGGAGACGGTGCGGAACTGGTAGTAGCGGCCCTCCCAGGAGAAGGGCTGTTCCTCGGTGAGGGCCTTGCGGATCAGGTCCATTCCCTCAAAGAGACGCTCGCGGCCTTCCGACGGGTTGACTCCGTAGACCTGGTCCTCGTTGGGGGTGCCCCGCAGGAAGCCCATTACCAGGCGACCGTCGGAGATGTTGTCCAGCATGCCCATTTCCTCGGCGATGCGGACGGGGTTGTTCAGGGGCAGCAGGGGGCCCAGCATGGCCAGCTTGACCTTCTTGCACCGCTCGGCCACGGCGGCGGCCATTACGGCCGGGTTGCCGGTGGCGATGCGGCCCGAGTAGTGGTGCTCGGAGAAGCTGACCCACTCGAAGCCCATTTCCTCGGCAAACTCGCACTCCTCCATGCCGTCCTGGTAGCTCTGGACGGAAAGGCGCGGTTCGTGGCAGGCCGGAGGTATGGGCCAGGTTTCGGGGAAAAGATGGCGCTCGGCGTATCCCATCGCGCCCAAATAGGATGCTTTCATAATCCTCCTTGCTGGGTCGCCGGGTCATGGTCGGGATGGTTTGTATTTGTGGTGAACCTATTTCGTAGCTGTAGTTTAGGGTTGGCGTAGGGGGCTGTCAATCTTCAAGTGTGCCCAAAGCAGACTGCATTGTCATATCAGGGTTCCTTTGCTTCGCTTTCTTGCACGGGTGGTTTTAACCACAGAGACGCAGAGAACGCAGAGATGCTCTGTGCGACTCAGTGTACTCTGTGCCTCTGTGGTAAAGGAAAGCCCCAGAATTCAATCGCCCTGAGTTGGCTGGCCAATGCTTGCCGCCTCTTTCGGTAAGTCTTCCATTGACGGAGTGGGTTCTCCAAATTAAATTAGGCAGAACAACGGGTCACCCCTCGTAAGCGGTGTGTCATCCAACCAGGGGGATATGTATGAAATACGACGTAATTATCATCGGGGCGGGTTCGGCGGGAAGCGTGCTGGCCACCCGTCTGTCGGAAGACCCCGACCGGACGGTGTTGCTGCTGGAGGCGGGGCCGGATTACCCAAGTTTTGACCAGATTCCAGACGACGTTAAGTATGGGTATAACACCGCCCGGGCCGTATCGGGGCCGCACATGTGGGGTTACCGGGCCAAGGCCAGGCCGGAGCACGATAATACTTTCCATCTTCCCCGGGGGAAGGTGATTGGCGGCAGCAGCGCGGTCAACGGCCAGGTTTGGCTGCGGGCGGTGCCCGAGGACTTTGACAACTGGGTGGAGTGGGGCAATGACGAGTGGTCTTTCCAGGAGATAATGCCCTACCTGAACCGGATTGAGAATGACCTGGACTTCGGCGGGGATTTCCACGGCAACGAGGGGCCCATTCCGGTAAGGCGGCACAAGCGGGAGGAATGGCTGCCCACCCAGGAGGCTTTTTACCGGGCCTGCATTGAGGCGGGCCTGCCTCACTGCGACGATATGAACGATCCCGACTCCACCGGCGTGGGGCCACGTCCCATGAACAACGTGGACGGGGTGCGGATGAGCGCGGCCATCACCTACCTGGACCTGGCACGCCACCGCCTGAACCTTACCGTACGGGCCGGGGTTACGGTGCGGCGCATCCTGTTTGAGGGGACCAGGGCCGTGGGCGTGGAGGTGGACAGCGGCGAGGACCGCTTTGTTATCGAGGGGGAGCGGATCATCCTCAGCGGCGGCGCAATTGCTTCGCCCCAACTGTTGATGCTGTCGGGTGTGGGGCCGAGGGAACACCTGGAGAGCCTGGGCATTTCAGTGGTCCACGACCTGCCCGGCGTGGGGCAGAACCTGCGAGACCATCCCCTGGTGGCCCTGCAGTTCCGGGTGCGGCAGGAGTACCTGGACGACCCGGACACGCCCTGGAGCCAGGTGGCCCTGCGGTACACCTCGGAGGGTTCGCCTACCCGCAACGATATGCAGGTGCTGCCCGGGTGGTTTGCCGACGCGCAGGGGGAGGCCCCTGATGCCGCGGCCGGCATGCGGATGGCCCCGGCCCTGGAAAACGCCACCACCGCCGGGCAGCTGCGGCTGACGGCTAACGATCCCTACGTGCAGCCCGAGTTGAGCTACAACTACCTGGACGACCCCGGCGACCGGGCCAGGATGCGGGAGGCGGTGCGCCTTTGCGTTCGCCTGTCCCAGTCGTCGGCCTTTTCGGGAATCATCACCGAAATGGTTGCGCCCACCAACGCTGACCTGGCGTCGGACGACACGCTGGACGCCTGGATGCTGCGGAGTGTTTCCACCCAGCAGCACTCCTCTGGCACCTGCAAGATGGGACCGGCGGAGGACTCAATGGCGGTGGTGGACCAGTACTGCCGGGTGTACGGGGTGAGCAACCTGAACGTCATAGACGCGTCGGTGATGCCCGACGTGGTGCGGGCCAACACCAACGTTACCACGCTGATGATTGCGGAGCGGTTGTCGGACTGGATCAGGGAAGGAAAGGGATAGGGTGGTTGCCCGTAATAAGAAATTTCAACTTGGCCGATTCGCGGGAAGTTTGAATTTTCGGGCCAAAGAGGAGCCGGCCGCGCAACTTCCAACGCAAGGTGGAGCCACAGTCTGCAAGGGTTTACCATAGTTCGTGTCCAGTAGTTGTCCCTGGCGAAAACAGGGAGGGGGATTCCCCGATGCAAATGCCGCAATAAAACCAGAATTAGGTATTGACATCATTGGTTGAACCAATTAAATTCCTTTTTGCAATGAGTTGCAAATACTTGGAGTGTCATGACCAGTTATGAGCAACTTCTTCAGGTATTAAGAGACGAAGGGCACCGGCTTACACCGCAGCGACTGATAGTGCTGCGGGTTGTTGCTGAGGGCCGGCAGCACATGGGAGTAGATGAAGTGTTTCGGGAGGCCCAGTCCGCCTATCCCTTTATGGACCTGGCTACCGTGTACCGGACGCTGCGCCTGTTCAAACAGGTGGGCCTGGTAACCGAGGTGGCCATTGGCGACCGGCTTCACTATGAATTGACGCATCCGGAAGACCGGCACCACCACATGGTCTGCCGGGTCTGCCATGGCGCCTTCAACTTGAGTCCTCACTACCTGGAGGAGTTCAACCGTACCCTGGTGAACGAATTTGGTTTCGTTCCCGACCTGGATCATTTCGCGATAACGGGTGTTTGCGTAAACTGCCGTCCCGAATCTTCGGGGGAAGTCGGGATCGGATCGGAGGAATTTACGCTGAATGAGGACGTTCCCTAAAAGCATTTCTTTACAGTTCTCCCTCCCTGCCATCGCATTTCTGGCCTTGCTCCTCGTGGTTGCCCTTGGGTGTTCGGCATCACCCACTCCAACAGCTGTACCTGAACCCACGGCCGCTCCCGTCCACCTCAAGCTCAAGGTCGCCAGCACCGTTTCCCCCATCACCAGCCTGGTGGAAAACATAGGCGGTGACCGCATAGAACTGACCGGCATTGTTCCCGAAGGCACCAATTCCCACACCTTTGAGCCTGCCCCATCGGTGGCGGTTACCCTGGCTGAAACCGACTTGTTCATTGCCAACGGCCTGTTTCTGGAAGAGCCCACGATTGAGATGGCCCAGGCCAACAGGAAGCCCGGGGCTGCGCACCTCATTCTTGGGCCGAAGACAGTAACGGAAGATGAGTGGGTGTTCGACTTTTCCTTTCCGGAGGAGGATGGCCACCCCAACCCGCACCTCTGGACCGCGCCCCACCTGGCGCTGAAGTACGCCGAGTTCATTCGCGATGAATTGGCGGCCCTTGACCCGGCTAATGCTGACTATTACCGCGCCAATTTTGATAAACTGTCAGCGACAATCAACGACCTGGACCAACGGATATTTGAGGCGGTGGAGACCATTCCCCCGGAAAACCGCAAGCTGCTGACTTATCACGACTCTTTCCCCTACTTTGGCCCGCGGTACGGGTTTGAGATTATCGGGGCCATCCAGCCTTCGGACTTTTCCGAGCCCTCGGCCAGGGAAGTGGCATCGCTGATTGACCAGGTGAGGGAGAATAGCGTTCCGGCCATTTTCGGTTCGGAAGTGTTCCCCAGCCCTGTGCTGGAGCAGATTGCCCGGGAAGGGGGCGCCGAGTTCGTGGACCAGTTGCGGGATGATGATCTACCCGGGGAACCGGGAGACGTGGATCACACCTATATGGGCCTCATCCTTGAAGATGTGCGAATAATAACCACCGCCCTGGGCGGCGACCCTGCGGCGCTGGAGGGGTATGACCCCGGTCCCGTGATCGAAGGTGATAGCGGCGCAGTCTATCCTCAGTAACCAGCCCCAGTAGCCAGACTTGAAACAATACCAGTAAGGAAAACAGATGCTCCATCCATTTCCCCATGATCGCGAGTCGGGGCAACCAATTGTAGAACTCAAGAAAGTCACCTCAGGATACGAAGGACAGGCCGTGCTGTCCGACGTTGATCTGCGGATAATGCCCGGAGACTTTGTGGGTTTCCTGGGCCCCAGCGGGTCCGGCAAGACAACGCTGCTGCGCACCATCCTGGGAGCCGCCCGGGTGTTCAGCGGTCAGGCCATGGTCAACGGGCAAAAGGTGAACCGCCGGCGTCCCCAGGCCGGATACGTGCCCCAGCTGGAGACCATAGACTGGAACTTTCCGGTAACGGTGGAAGAAGTGGTGATGATGGGCTACACCCGCCACAATCCACTCTTTCCCTGGCACCGCCGTGAAGACTGGCGCGCCGCCCGGGCAATAATGGATCGCCTGGGCATCGCCCACCTGGAGGGACGCCACATCCGGCAGTTGTCCGGGGGCCAGCAGCAGCGGGTTTTCCTGGCCCGGGCCCTGGTGAGCAATCCCTCACTGCTGCTGCTGGATGAACCCACCAGCGGCGTTGACATAAAAACTCGCGATGAGGTGATGCACCTGCTGCACGAACTGAACCACCAGGGCATTACCATTGCGATGACCACCCACGAAATCAACGCTGTGGCGGCGCACCTGCCATGGCTGGTGTGCATCAAGGGCCACATCCTGGCTGAAGGACCGCCATCGGAGGTTATCTCGCCCGATATTCTGCAACTGACCTACGGGGCAGAGATGCCTGTGATTGAGTACGAGGGAATGACCCTGGTGGCGGAAAGTCCGCACCACTTTGCCAAAAACGGCAAGCGGAAAGTCTCGGTCAACGGGCGGAGCAAGTCGCCGGAAGCGACGGCGAGCCATGGCCACAGCCACGCCGACGAAACGGAAAGCCACGGGCACCCGGTGGGCGCCCACGGCGCCGTCGCCGACGATTAGGGAGTCCCCGAATTGCTTGATCCATTCGGTTACCAGTTCTTTGTCAACGGCGTCATTGCCGCCACCCTGGCCGGCGGACTGTGCGGGATGGTGGGCGTGTACATTGTGCTGCGGCACATGGCCTACATCGGCCACGGGCTGGCCCACTCCGTCTTTGGCGGGGCCGTGGTCAGCCATTTCGTCGTCTTCAACGTGATCTTCGCCGGCGCTGCGGTGGGTTCGGTGGGCCACGGGAGCCTGGGCGAGACCTACCTTTTACTTGGCGCCATTACCTGGGGATTCCTGACGGCCCTGGCCATTACCCTGGTAACCCGGCTGCGGATAATCGGGGCCGACGCGGCCATTGGAATCATAACCACGGCCAGTTTTGCGTTGGGTATCGCCCTCATCAGCTATACCCGGTCCATACGAGACTTTGAGGCCCAGCTGTTTGGCAACATCCTGGGGGTTACGACAACGGACCTGGTGACCATAGTGGTGGTGTCGGTGTTAACCGGCGCGATATTCCTGGTATGGTACAAGCAGTTCCTTTTCTCGGCCTTTGAGCCGGAGGTTGCCGGGTTCTACGGCGTGCCGACGTGGCTGACGGACACTATATTCTCCCTGGTGCTGGCGGCTACAATCGTGGCGTCCTTGGGCGTCCTGGGAGTGACGATGATTGCGGCGGCCATCGTGATACCGCCGATAATCGCCCGCCTGCTGACCAACCGGTTCCGGACGATGATAGTTCTGTCCACCATTACCGGCGCCGTTTGCGGATTTGGCGGAGTATACGCCAGCTGGATGCTGGACATATCCACCGGCGCCAGCGTGGTGTTGTTTTCCTCTGTTCTGTTCATGTTGACGCTGGTTTACAGCAATTTGAGAGGATTTGTGAAGTCCGGTTCCAGTGGGGATGCGCGGACGGCGAGGCGACAGCAAAGCCAGGCCGCTGCGTTTGATTAGAAAGATAACAGGGGGGCGCCAGAGGAAGCGCCCCCTAAAATTTTTTGCGGAATGAGACAAGGCAGCCACAAGCGCTGCCCTTACGGAAGCGACGTTTCAGACCGCCAAGCCCTGGGGAAGGCATAGGGTTACGAGGATGGCTTACCCTCGTTGACTGTCCGTGCTAAACTTGGCGCAATCCTCTTCCCGAACCTCCCGGGGGTCGGGAAAACGTCTTTAAACTGCCCAGGGGAGGAGAAAACACTATGGCCCACTCTCACCACCACCACAGTCCGCTGCAGGTGACCGAAGAGCACCAGGGGTTCCGCCGGGGGGCCGCCTTTATCATCGGCGGATTGACCAGCGGCCACGGGGTGTTCCACTGGCTGACCCAGAGCTTCATCGTGGTGCTGCCCGAGGTGCGGGACCTGCTGCTTGGGGGAAGCGTTATCGCCACCACCAGCATCCAGACCACCAGGGAGGTTGCGTCGGGGGTGGTTTCCCTGCCCGGCGGGGTGCTGACCGACGCCCTGCGCCGTCACTGGGGCTGGGTGATGGCCGTGTGCATGGCTCTCTTTGGCGTGGGGTGGATGCTGATGGCAGCCGGCGGGTGGACGGTGCCCGGCAGTTCCTGGTTTACGGCGGAGCAGGCGGCGGCGAGCGAGGGTTCGGGGGACCTGAACGTCCTGGGCTACATTCTGCTGCTCATCGGCATGGCAGTGGTGGGCATGGCGGCGTCCTTCTGGCACCTGCCGGCCGTGGCGGCCTTGTCCGCCCAGTTCAGTCACCGGCGCGCTTCGGTACTGTCCTTCCACGGGGTGGGCGGCAACGTGGGCGACGTCATCGGGCCGGTGCTGACGGGGCTGCTGCTGGCTGTTTTCACCTGGCAGGGCATCATCACCATCTACGGCGCGGTACCCGTTTTCCTGGCCTTCCTTGTCTTCTGGGCCTTCCGGGACATCGGCCAGCACCGGCATGGGGAGGAGGAGCAGCGTCCCGCCAGCACCATGCGGCACCAGATAGACGAGACCAAAATCCTGATGCATAACGGGCGGATGTGGGGCATTACGGCGGTGGCCGGCCTGCGTGGTATGGCCTACATCGGGTTCATCACGGTGCTTCCCCTGTACCTGGCCGACGAGCTGGGCCTGAGACTGCTGGACGGGGAGGGCGGGTACGAGAACCTGTTCTACCGCGGTTCGCTGATCGGGCTGCTGGTGCTGGTGGGCATTTTTGCCAGCCCGGTGATGGGCTACCTGTCGGACCGGTTTGGCCGGAAGCTGGTGCTGATACCGGGGATGGCGGTGCTGGCGGTGTTGACCTTCCTGATGGCGACTTTTGGGGACAATCTGCTGGGAATGACCATCCTGCTGGCGGGCCTGGGGTTGTTCCTGTACAGCGACCAGCCCATCCTGACGGCCACGGCCATGGATATTGTAAGGGAAGGGACGGCGGCGACAACGCTGGGCCTGATGTCGACGTCGCGGTTCATTTTCAGCGCCGTATCGCCGCTGATTGCGGGGGCGCTGTACACCATAAATCCCGACAACCTGTTCTACTACACGACGGCGCTCTACGTGGCGGCCATAGTCATCCTGTTCTTCATCCGCCTGCCACGGGCCACTCCGGCGCCGGCGGGAGACGGCCACCACGACCATGGGCACCAGCATGCCCACGTCAGCCAGGAGAGTCCGGCGGCGGCAGAGCAGGAACACGGCCAAGGGCATGACCATGACCACGGTCACCGGCATTAGAGCGAGACCGGCAGGTCCGATGGCGATCAGTCTCCATGTTCCCGCACCTCACCAGGTGCGGGAACATGGGCGGTGCTATACTGCAACCCAATAGTCCGGCGAGGTGGCAGGGTATGGTGTGCAGCAGCTGCGGCGGTGAATTAGTCGAAACGGCCAACTTCTGCCGACATTGCGGGGCTGCCCAGGCGCCCCAACCTCTTGCCGGGGCCGGTGAGCCGGCGCCCGAAGCGGGTGTCGCCCCGGAGAGGGCGGAATCGCCGGAAGAGTTGAGGGAGGTCGTTTCAACCCTCCAGGCCCAGGTGAGCCACCTGATGCAGCGGGTATCCGCCCTGGAAGCTGGGCAGGCAGCCCGGCCGGCGGTGGTCTCCAACGCATCAATCGAGGGGGTCGCCCCCGCTCCCCGGCGTCCCGCCCCTGCGCCACCCACGCCGGCCGCCTCCGCCCAGGACCCTTCCCATCCGTTCACGGAAGCCTCCGGTCGCGGGTCTCCTCCTGGACCAACTGTCCTGCAGACAGCGTCGTGGAACTGGGAATGGCTGGTTGGCGGCAACTGGCTGGCCCGTATCGGCATCCTGGCCGTCATCATCGGCATCGGGTTTTTCCTGAAACTGGCCTTCGATAACGACTGGATTGGCGAGACGGGGCGGGTTGTACTGGGGCTGGCGGTGGGCCTGGGCCTGCTGGGCGCGGGAGAGTTCTGGCAGCGGAAGTATCCCGTTTGGTCGCAGCCGGTTACGGGCGGCGGCATTGCCATTCTGTACCTTTCCATTTTTGCGGCATTCTCCCTGTATGAGTTGATACCCGCCTGGGCGGCCCTGAGTTTTTCGCTGTTGGTAACGCTGACGGCGGCGGGCCTGGCGATTCGGTACGAGGCCCGTTCCATCGCCATCCTGGGCATCCTGGGGGGCTTTGCCACGCCCTTGTTCCTGGCCGATGAGCTTCTGCAGCAGGAGGCGCTGCTGGGCTACGTGCTGGCGCTGGACGCGGGGGTGCTGGCCCTGGCCACCTTCCGCAACTGGCGCTGGTTCACGCTGCTGGCCCTGGCGGGGTCGCTGGCGCTGTTCCTGTTCTGGCAGGAGGAACTGGACCCGCCGCTGGCCCTGGCCCAAATCGGGATAACCGTTATCTTCCTTATTTTCGTGGGAGCCACAACCCTGTTCCACCTCATCTGGCGTCGGCCGCCCCGGGCCTTTGACCAGGTCTTGATTGTCCTGAATGCCGCCGGGTATCTGGGAGTCAGCTACTCGCTATTGTGGGATGAGTTCCGGGTCTGGATGGGCGGGTTCACGCTGCTGCTGGCCCTCTTTTACGGGCTGCTGGCTTATGGCATCCTGATGAGGCACCGGGAGCAGGTCCACCTGAGCCTGTTCGCCGTGGGCGTTGCCCTGGTCCTGCTGTCCATCGCCGTTCCGGTGCAGCTTGCCGGTCCCTGGATTGCTCCCGCCTGGGCCGCGGAGGGCGCGGCGCTGGTGTGGCTGTCCTTCTTCGTCCGAATGCCCCAACTGCGGCTGTTTGGCGTCGCCGCCTTCGTAGTTGCCCTGGGTTGGCTGCTGATTAGTGAAGTGTCTTTTGAGTTGGGCTTGGGCTTGGGCTATTACTACGACCCCTACTCAAGATCGGACGATTATTGGCCGTTCCTTAATCTGCGCCTGCTGTCCCACGCCATCATAATCGCCGCAACCTGCGTGGCGGCCTTCCTCTGGTGGCGGGGCCGGGATGACTTTGCCTACCAGGGGGAAATCTTTGCACCGGCCATATTTCTGGCGGCCGCCAATATCCTGACACTGTGGGCGCTGAGTGTCCAGGTAATAGACGCTTTCTATAGCGCCGCCAACAACAACCTTGTGGCCAGTCATATCGTCAACAATGCAGTCAGCCTGTCCCTCAGCGGTTTGTGGGCCCTCTATGCCGCCATCCTGATTGTGCTGGGAATCCTCAGGAGGGAGCGGTGGCTGCGGTTGGGCGGCTTGGCCCTGCTGGCCATTCCGATTCTGAAGCTCTTCCTGTACGACGCTTTCCAACTGGACCAGGGCTTCCGGGTGGCCGCCTTCATCGGCCTGGGGGCGCTGCTGGTGGTCGGCGGGTTCCTGTACCAACGCTATAGCCGGGTTATTCGGGGGTTCCTGCTTGAGTAAGTCTTTGCTCTTCCCGGCCCGACGGCCAGGACGGTCCCTGCTTCTTGCCATCTTGACTATGTTGGCGGTGACCGGGGCCCTGTCGGCGGCGGCGGTGTCCGCCGATTTCGCCCTGGCCGACTGGCGGTACCTGAAGCCGGTCACCCTGCCTGCGGGGCTGGCCGATGGTGAATTGGTGGAATTGACCCTGGACCGGGCAGTGTTCCGGGACTCGGCCCCGGGCCAGAGGGACCTGCGCCTGATACGGAATGGAGAAGAGGAGGTTGCTTACCAGTTAGTGTTGGCCCGGGAGCGGGAGGAACGGGAGCCGGTGCCGGTAAAAGTGCGCGACCTGGGTTACCAGCCCGGCGAGTACACCAGCTTCGTCGTTGACGTGGGCGAAGGCGGCAGGCTGCACAATGAAGTGGAAATCTCGACGGGCAGCAAGAACTTCCGGCGGGAGACTGTAATCGAAAGCAGTCAGGATGGCCGAACGTGGTTGGTGGTGCAGGAAGGCAGGGAAATTTTTGATTTTACGGTGGAAGAACAGAACTTCACGGCCCGTAGCACGCTGGTAAGTTATCCACAGAGCGCGGCCCGCTACCTGCGGGTGCGGGTTATCAGCGGCGAAGAGGAACCTCTGGCAGTAACCGGGGCCAGGGTCAATCTGAGGGAATACGAACCCCCCGTGGAAACGGCCTACAGGCCGGATGTAGTTGACCGCATTGAGGACGCCGATACCCAATCCAGCATTTTGACGTTGGACCTGGGCAGCCGGGGAATTCCCATACATCGCCTGGTCTGGCGGACGGCGGCAGTCAATTTCCACCGCAACGTGGTGATAGAGGGCAGCGACGACCAGGAAAATTGGCAGTGGCTGGTCCAGGAAGCGGTTTACTCCTACGATACGCCCAAGTTCGTCGGGCAGCGGCTTCATGTGAATTTCCCGGAGAGTTCCTTCCGCTACTACCGGGTGACGGTGCGGAATGGGGATAACCCTCCGCTGCCGCTGGAGGGTATAGACCTTTTGGGGGTGGAGCGCAGACTTATCTTTGAGGCTCGTTCCGGCGGGGATTACGCCCTGTATTACGGCAACCCGGAGGCTCAGCGCCCGTCTTATGACCTGGAGCGGGTGCTGCCCTACCTGGAGACGGCCGGCTTGCCGGTGGCAGCACTGGGTGGACACCGGGACAACCCGGCTTTTACCCCTCCGAAACCTCCGGAACTGCCCTTGACCGAGCGATATCCCTGGCTGGCCCCGGCGGCCGTGGGACTGGCAGCGGTTTCCATCGGGGCATTACTGTTCACCGTAATCCGCCGGGCCAGAAAGCTGCTGCCGCCGCCGGATGGTTCGGCAAGTTCGCCATGATGGGGATTTGAGCATCGGCTCAACTCTCGACTTCACGGTATTCTCCCGGTTCCAGGCAGTTCAGTTCCTCGAGGATGGTCGTCGCCTTAAGGCGGACTGAAGGCCAATCGTTATGCATCAGCACAAGTATGCCAATTTTCCGGTTTGCCAGGTTTTGCTGGTACCGTATGCCATGGTCCGAGGTGAGCAAGACCTCGTAACCGATTCTTTCGGCTTCCTCCAGCAGGTCTCCGTTGGAAAGCGCTTCCCAGCCCCTCTCCCGAGCGGTATCTATTTGGTGACCGGAAAGTAAACGTCTCGAGGGCGCCGGTGTACCGTGGTCGAAGAGTATTCTGAAGCATGCACTCTTGATGACAGGGAATCTATTTCGTGCTGAAGTACTTATTCCACTTGGGAGAGTTCCACTCCGGGATACCATTCCACGAACTCTGCTACGGTCGCACCGGTTTTGAGGTTCCGAAACAGAGTTGCGACGCTTAGACGAGTCCCAGCGAATACCCATGTCCCGCCCAGCTTGTCGGGGTGACTCTCAACAGCAGGACACTTAGCCCAATCAGTCATGCTCTGCACCTCCCCGGATTGGATGTGGCGTAGCTTTCCCCGGAAAAGAGAGACACGGAATCTCTCTGGGAGACTCCGCGCCTCTGCCACTCTTTGTGAAAACGCCTGGTCTAGTAAAACACCGCGGTACCCACGCCGCCGCCGGCCGCGATTACTTCGCCGGTAACGGCCCAGGCTTTGTCGGAGGCCAGGAAGGCGGTAACGAACCCGATTTCTTCCGCATCCACCATACGGCAGATGGCGTTGTCGCGGCCGGAACCGGGCGTAAAGTCCTGCTGCTCCACTTCCGCGGCGGTGATGCCCTGCTGGGCGGCCCGGGACTCCAGCATACCGGCCGTGCGCTCGGTGCGGGTCGTGCCAGGGTGGATGCAGTTGACGTTGATGCCGTAGCGGCCCAGGTCGTTGGACAGGGTCTTGGTCATGTGGACCATGGAGACGTTCCTGGCCCCGCCGCTGAGGTTGCCGGCGTTGCGGGCGTTGCCGCCGCTGATGTTGATGATGCGGCCGTAACCCTGCTCCTTCAGGTGGGGAATTGCCGCCTTGGAGCAGCGCAGGGCCCCGACGAACTTGACGTCGAAGTCGGCCATCAAGGATTCCTCGTTGACCGTTTCCACGTAGCCTACGGCGTCATCGGATCCCCCGGGAAGGGAGGCGCTGTTGACCATGATGTGCAGGCCGCCCAACTGCTGGACGGCCTCGTTGACCACCCGGTTCACCTGGTCGGTCTGCGTGGCGTCCATCTGCATGGGAATGACGGTGCGGCCGGTGGCGTCGGAGATTTCCCTGGCGGCGGCCTCAAGCTGGTCCATGGAACGAGAGGCGATAACCACGTCGCAACCCTCTTCCGCCAGAACCCGCGCGATTGCCTTGCCGATGCCCCTGCCGCCGCCGGCGACGAAGGCTTTCTTGCCCTCAAGTCCAAAATCCATATCTAATCCTCCTATGGGGCCTTTTGATAGAGCCAGGCCCTGCCTTATCCACCCAATCTTTGGATTCTACACAAAGGCAGGTTAGGGGGCAATATGCCGAGGCCAAAGATGGGGTGCAGCAGGGCCACGGCAGTCAGGATGGATTCCGGGCACACTGTAGGGCTGTTTTCACCAGATTTTTAAAGATCATTTACGAATTTATTGCTAAAATAGAGCGGTAACCGGACAGCAAATCGAAGGCGCGACAGTTTATCGCGTGGCGCCCGGTAACAGTCGGCGGCAGAAGCCGCGTTCCCTTGTTACGCGAAAACTCACCGAAAGTATGGAGAAATATGGAATCCATTCCCAACCAAAACATTCGTAACCTGGCAATTATCGCCCACGTTGACCACGGGAAGACCACGCTGGTGGACGCGCTGCTGAAGCAGGGCAAGGTGTTCCGGGAACACCAGGACGTGGGCGAACTGATAATGGACAGCGACCCGCTGGAGCGGGAGCGGGGAATCACCATCCTGGCCAAGAACACGGCGGTGGAATACCGGGGCGTGAAGATCAACATCATAGACACCCCGGGGCACGCCGATTTCAGCGGCGAGGTGGAACGGGTGATGAACATGGCCGACGGGTGCCTGCTGCTGGTGGACGCGGTGGACGGCCCTATGCCCCAGACCCGTTACGTGCTGCAGCAGGCCCTGCAGCGCAACGTAACTCCCATGGTGGTCATCAACAAAATTGACCGGCCCGAGGCACGGATTCAGGAAGTGGAGGGGATGGTGCAGGACCTGTTCCTGGAACTGGCAACACTGCCGGAGCAGCTGGAATTTCCGGTGCTGTACGCCTCGGCCAAGCAGGGGTTCGCAGCCCGGGAACCCGACGCTGCTGAGGGGGATATGCAGCCCCTGTTCGATGCTATCCTGGAGGTTATCCCGCCGCCGTCGGGCGACGCGGAAGGCCCGCTGCAAATGCTGGTGGCGGCGCTGGACTACGACAATTATCTGGGCCAGATTGCCATTGGCCGGGTTTTCCGGGGGACAGTCCATTTCCGGGAGCCGGTGGCGGTGGTGGGAAGGGACGGAATCCCCAGGGCCGAGAACGTGGAGAAAGTCTTTGTGTTCCGGGGCCTGGAACGCCTGCAGGTGTCGGAGGCCGTGGCCGGGGACATAGTTGCGGTGTCGGGGATTCCCAGCATTTCCATCGGGGATTCCATCGCCGCGCCGGACTGTCCCGAGGCCCTGCCCGCCATCGACATTGAGGAACCGACGGTGATGATGACCTTCGGCGTCAACACCTCTCCCTTCATGGGCAAGGAGGGGTCGCGCTGCACCTCGCGCATGCTGCGGGAGCGGTTGTACCGGGAACTGCGCACCAACGTGAGCCTTCGGGTGGAGGAGACGGCCAGCGCCGACGAGTTCCTGGTTTCGGGCCGGGGGGAACTGCACCTGGCCATTTTGGTGGAGAACATGCGACGGGAGGACTATGAGTTCCAGGTGTCGCGTCCGGTGCCGGTTACCAGGGTCATTGAAGGCAGAGTCCACGAACCCTATGAACAGCTCACAATTCACACCCGGGAAGAGTACATTGGCCCCCTGTCCGAAAGCCTGGCCAACCGGCTGGCGCAGATGACAGACATGGACAATGACGGGGCCGGCAACGTGCGGATGGAGTTCCTGGCGCCCACCAGGGGGTTGATCGGGTTCCGGTCATTCTTCCTGCGCACCACCCGGGGCAACGGGGTAACCAACAGCCGTTTCGTGGAGTACCGGCCCATGGCCGGGGAACTGAAGCATTCCAGCAGCCAGTCCCTGGTAGCTTCCGAGCCGGGGGTGGCCGTTACCTATGGGCTGCTGAACGCCCAGGGCCGGGGTTCGACGTTCGTCGAGCCGGGGACGCTGGTATACGAGGGCATGATTGTGGGGATGCACCCCAAGGAAGACGACATCGCTATCAACGTATGCCGGGAGAAGAAGCTCACCAACATGCGGTCCTCCACCGCCGACGTGGCCAAGCGGTTGAGCCCGCCGGTGAAGCTGAGCCTGGAAGAAGCGCTGGAGTTTATCGCGTCCGACGAGCTGGTGGAAGTCACGCCGTTGAACTACCGCATGCGGAAGAAGGTGCTGGCCTCCGGGGAAAGGCAGAAGCAGAGGAACCGGAGAAGGGAGGTGGTTGGCGCCGCGCTGGCATGACCGCAGTTCCAAGCCACCAGGCAACTGAAAGCAGTGGGGCGGGCTTGATACTTCAAGCCCGCCACTTTTGGTTTACTGGCCAAACTCTTGGGGCGTCTGTCGTTAGCCTCCCATCGTCCTGACGGTACCCCGGTGGTAGCGGTCGACGGTGGTGTCGGGGTCCCAGTCGGCCGGGACCTCGGAGGCCCAGGGGGGCACCGGGTCTTCGAAGGTGAAGACGAAGTCGCGGTCGCCGCGGCCCCGCTTGAAAAGTTCCTTGGAAGTGGGGTACTCGAAGTAGATTTCCAGCCGGTTGCCCTCGGAGTCGGCGAAATACATGCTGCGCTGGTTGGCGTGCTCCACCAGGCGGTCCACGGTAACGCCGTTGCTGAGAAGGTGATCGTAGGCGTCCTTCATGTCCTGGTGACTGTCCACCTTGATGGCGATGTGGGCCACGCCAACCTGGTTGCGCTCGGGGGCGTCCAGGGCGTTGTCCGGGTCTTCCACGGGCGACAGGTCAAAGACGTGGCCTTCATGGGTGTCGTCGCGACCCAGGCTCATGAACACGCCGCCGTGTTCCGGGTCCTCTTCCTCAATGACGAAACCCAGGACTTCGGTGTAGAACTTCTTGGCCCGCTCGATGTCGCGCACACGGACGGCGGCATGGCCAATGCGGGAAAGATTGATGGGCATAGTGTTTCCTCCAACTGACTTGGCAGTTCTAATGTCGGTAAACACTTTATATCAGGGGGCTAAACCTAGTCAAGATTGTGCGCTTCATACGCAGGGCAATCGCGTCTTAATGATAGACTTGGGAAGGGAAAGATACAGTAAGGATACAGTGGGGTAAGGGGAGGTAGTGGGATTATGGAAGACGAGGGCAGGAAGGGGTTGATGGGTTATT
>JAJEDS010000337.1 GCA_022821365.1 Dehalococcoidia bacterium
GCCCCACGCAGCAACACGGGAGAAGTCCACTTTTACTCCGATTTCAGGATTCTGAAACCAAAAGATCAGGACAAGGGGAACGGCAGGCTCTTCTTTGACATCCTCAACCGGGGAAGAGGACCCTGCCTGCGTAACTTCAATAACGCTCCCGATTTGGCGCCAGACGTGCCTCTGGAGGCAGGCAACGGCTTCCTCATGCGGCAGGGCTACACAGTGGCCTGGTGCGGGTGGCAGCACGACGCCCCAGATGTGCCGGGAGTCCTCCGCCTCTATCCCCCCGAAGCCCGGAACAACGACGGAACACGGATTACCGGTAACCTGGTAGTTACCTTCGTGCCCAACGAACCAATTAACGAGGTTTTCGTTTCCGACAGGAACCACAGGCCCTATCCCTCCAATAACCTGGAGGATTGGAACTCATACATGACCGTACAGGACCACGAAGACGGGCCGGAGACAGTGATCCCCCGTGAACAATGGCGCTTTGCCAGGATGGTCGATGGGCAGGTGGTACCTGACGCCAATTATGTTTACAAGGAGTCAGGATTCGAGCCCGGCAAGGTTTACCAGGTAATTTATTCCACCACCGGTGCGCCAATAGTAGGCGCCGGATTGCTGGCGACCCGGGAACTGGCTTCTTTCCTTCGCCATGGCAGCGAGGAAGAAGGAAATCCATGCGCAGGCTCGCTTGAGTTTGCGTACAGTTTCGGCTCTTCGCAGAGCGGTCGCTTCCTGCGCGACTTGCTCTATTACGGCCTCAATTACGATGAGAAGGGACAACGTGTTTTCGACGGTTTGATTCCCCACGTTGCCGGCGCCAAGCATGGCGAATTCAATCAGCGGTTTGCCCAGCCCTCCAGCCAGGCCAGCCGCAGCCCCAACAATATGTTCCCCTTCAGTGATATTGACCAGACCGACCCGGTAACGGGCAAGACCGACGGAGTGCTTACCCGCTCCGCTGCCCAGGGCCCCTTGCCAAAGATCATGTACACCTATACTTCCTCAGAATACTGGGGAGGGGGTGGCGCTATGGTCCATATCGACATTACGGGTTCCCGCGACCTGGAGGTTCCAGAAGAGGTGCGGGTCTACCACTTTGGCGGCGCCCAGCATCCGCTGGGAACGCCATATTTGAGGGACAGCGACCCTGCCAATGGCAGCAAGGGGCAGCAGCCATTCAACTGCTTGGACTATCGGCCGCTGCTACGGGCTGCCCTGGTGAACCTGGATCGCTGGGTCACCGAGGGAACTGCCGCGCCGGCCGGCCAGTACCCCCGCCTGGACAACGGGACGGCAGCAGATGCGGACGCGGTGTCGGAGTCCCTGCGCCGCATACCGGGCGTTAACACTCCTGATCCCTACCGCCTCTTCCGCCGTATGGACTTCGGGCCAGAAGCCGGCGTGGCTACCAACGTGCCGGCCACCATGGGCGAACCGTTTCCCCTGCTGGTGCCCTCTGTGGACGAGGACGGCAACGAACAAGCGGGCATCCGCCTGCCTTTGACCACCGTTCCCCTGGCAACTCACACCGGCTGGAACCTGAGGCACTCAGACATCGGCGCTGAGGGCCAAATTCTGTCGTCCGGCGGCGCCACTGGCGGTACCCTGGCCGGATCTACAATCCCCTTCCCTGCCACGCGGGCCGAAAGGGAGGCCATTGGTGACCCCCGGCTTTCCATCGAGGAGAGGTATGCTTCCAGGGAAGACTACTTGGCTCAAGTACGGACTGCTGCCGAAGAACTGGTCAGTCAAGGCTACGTTCTCTCCGAAGACGTGGACTTGCTGGTTTCCCAGGCCTCCGACCATTATGTTGAACTGACCAGTCGGGTCCCTGAGGCACAGGCGGCCGACAACTAGATCGCCCCTGACCCGGGATCATCTCCGGGAGAGAGCTATGGACAAGACCACTGGGTTACTGAGTGAATATTCGTGCAGCCTGCTGTATGAGGACCTGGATAGGGACACCATTCACCAGGTTAAACGCACTCTGATCGATACCTTGGGGTGCGCCATGGGCGGCTACTTGTCGGAACCCGCCAAGATTGCTCGATCACTGGCAGGTTCAGTTGCTGGCAGTCCCCCGGCTCGTGTGCTGGGAACTCAAGGTTATAGCTCATTGGACATGGCTGCCTTTGCCAACGGCTGCATGATTCGCTACCTGGACTGCAATGACTCCTACTTCTCCCCAGGGGGCGGTCATCCCAGCGATATGATTGCAGCCGTGCTGGCGGTGGCGGACGCTTATGGCTGTAGCGGCCAGGACGTCATTACTGCTACTGTTTTGGCCTACGAAGTTTTCTGCCGACTCTCGGACCAGGTAATAACTGGTGATTATGGCTGGGACCAGGGCATGTTCAGCATTGTGGGAGCCACCTGCGCTGCCGGCTCCCTTATGCGCCTGGACCAGGAGCAGATGGGCCATGCCATCTCCCTTGCCCTGGCGCCCAACCTGCCCCTTGGTGTTACGCGAACCGGCGAACTCTCCATGTGGAAGGGGTGCGCCACGGCCAGCGCCACCCGCGCGGGCATTTTTGCCGCTCAGCTGGCTTCCCAGGGCATGTTCGGGCCGGGTGAACCTTTTGAAGGTCGGCGCGGCCTGTGGGAACAGGCAGGGGTTACCAAAGAGGTTACCCTTGACGAGTTTGGCGGTGACGGCACTCAATTTTTGATAAATGATACTACTTTCAAATTCTACCCTTCCCAAATACACACTCAGGCGCCCATAGGCGTGGCAGTGGACCTCTACAACAGGGTCAATGCCCGGGATATCGACTCCATAACCATTGAATCCTATCGTACTGGTGTCAGCAGTCCCGACACCGAACCGGAAAAGTGGGCTCCCCAAACCAGGGAAACTGCCGATCACAGCATCCCGTTCCTTGTGGCCATGGCCTTGCAGGATGGTGCGGTCACGCCTGGCAGCTTTACTCCCCAGCGAATCAGCGATCCTTCCCTGCGGACTTTGATGTCCAAAATGACAATGACCGAAGGACCCGGCTTCACCGAAAAATACCCTCAGCAGTACAACTGTCGGATTGTGGTAACTACTTCTGCTGGAGAGAAGTTCGAAGCCAGCACTTCTTACCCCAAGGGACACAAGAACAATCCCCTGAGCGACCAGGAAGTCAACCGGAAGTTCACTGACCTCGCCTCTGCCGTGCTGTCAGAGCAGCAATGTGCTGAGGTATTAAATCTACTCTGGCGTATTGAGGAAGCTTCCGACTTGACGGGACTGATGAAAGCTGTGGAAGTTTAGAGAACACTCTTCAGGTTGACCAGGAATGACACCCGACTCCAGATACGACTTTCGCGCGCTGTTCGCTGAGGAAGTGTCCCTTCCCGAAGGGACCCTGGACCTGCAACGTGCGGCGTTGTACCTGGCCGGCGAGGAATATCCCGATCTGGATACAGGCCATTACCTGTGCAGATTGGACGACATGGCGGCCGAAGTGAGGTCCCTGGCCGATAATTCCGACGAGATGGATGGACTGGCCAGGACACTTAACAGCTTTCTCTTCCACGTCAGGGGATTCTCCGGCAATGCTGGGAACTATTACGATCCGGACAATAGCTTCCTGAACCGTGTAATGGAAACGGGCATTGGCATTCCGATTACCTTGTCCGTACTGTACTTGGGAGTGGCAAAACGGCTGGGGCTGAATGACCATGGCATTGGCATGCCGGGGCATTTCCTGGTAAAGATCGAAGAACTGGACCTTTACGTGGACCCCTTCCACGGCGGGCATATTCTCTCGGCGGGGGACTGCCGGCGGCTTGCCGAGCACCTGTTCGGGGAAAGCATGGAGTGGGACGAGCGGTTCCTATCGCCTACGCCAGCCGTCTCGATTCTCGCGCGAATGCTCAATAACCTCAGGATAATTTACTCTCAAAGAAGGGACCTTGTTCGGCTGGTGGCGGTGCTGGAGCGAATGATGCTCATCGACCCAACCAACGTGGCGCTATGCAGGGATCTCGCCATCTGTCATGTTGAGCAGGGCAACAGAACAGCCGCGGTGCGATCCC
>JAJEDS010000341.1 GCA_022821365.1 Dehalococcoidia bacterium
TGCGGTTACTGTGTCATTACCGGGCTTCAGGTCGCCCCAGGTTCCTTCCGACTCCAGGGTACGGTAGGCGATGGTTTCCACCAGGTCGAAGTCGGTCTTGATGCCGATCAGTCGCAGCTGCTCTTGCAGGAAGGTGGCGCGGGCCTGCACCTGGGCATCGGACTCCACGGTGAAGAGGTAGGTCTTCTCGAAGTCAAAGCCTTCGCCTTCCAGGATGGCCCTGGCTTCGGCCCGGGTAGCTTCCATGTCGTCAGACACGCACCAGCCGGGGACGGAGCAGCGCTGCTCCATGGAAAGGTCCCAGGGGCTGCCGGGAGCGTAGCCAAAGCCGCCGGCGGCGCCGTGGCCATCCTGCAATACCAGGATGCCGGCCTTTCGGTCAATCCCCATTACTACAGCCTGCCGGACCTTCACGTTGTCAAAGGGAGCGTTGCGGTTGTTGATCCACAGGCGGAAGTTGCCGCGGGTGGCCCGGATTACGGTTACGATCTGGTCGTGGTCCACGTAGGACTGGTATTGGCCCCAGTTGCGGACCCAGTGCCAGTCGGTCTGGTGGGCCAGCTGGGTGGCCTGCTGGGTGGACTCGTCCAGGATGCCGTTGATTACCAGTTCGTCCACGTAGGGCAGGCCGGGGAAGTAGTAGTTCGGGTTCTTGTCGAAGTACTGGGTGTCGATGCCAACGGACTGGTCTTCCCGCCACATGAAGGGGCCCAGGCCGACGGAAACGTCCTGGAACATGGCCTCTTCGCCACCCGCCTCAAACCAGGCCTTGTTGAAAATCTGGGCCCGGCGGTTGGACAGGGGGAGCAGCAAGACGGACTCGCCGCTGGGACCTACGAAGTCCATCTGGAAGGTAGTGTCGTCCGTGCAGCTAAATCCGGCGGCGCCTTCCTGTACGTTGGCCAGGCGGCTCTGCATGTAGCTGGCGGTAATTCCATTAGCGGTCTTCATGGTGTCGAAGGAGAACCTTACATCTTCGCAGCTCAGGGGCTCGCCGTTGTGCCAGGTTACCCCTTGACGGAGATTAAAAGTAATTCCGTCCAGCCCTTCGGCCAGTTCCCAGCTTTCAGCCAGGTCGGGAATGATGGGAGCGCCGGAATCGTAGGGGTTTTCCATTACCAGCAAAGCGCCGGTGGGCATGCGGTACCGGTCGGTTACGCCGGAACCCGCGCCCCAGGCGTTGGCGTGTTCAAGGGGGTCTTCGTAGTTGATGCGAAGGGTCCCGCCGTAAGTGACCTCGCCGTAGAAGTCGGCAACGTGGTCAGGTATAGGCACCACGTCGGACATTTCCATCATGTCCATGCTCTCGGGCTTGTCCATAGTATCCTGGGAAGGTTCTGCCATGGCTTCGGGCACTGCCGTCGGCTCGGCCATGGCTTCCGGGGCGGCGGTAGGCACTGCCGTCGGTACCGGTGTGGCGGTGGCGGCGGCGCCGCAAGCCACGGCCGCCAAAGCCAGAATCGCCAGCACAGGCGCCATTACCAGGGCCCTGGGATTCCTAAACCAGTGGTTGGGCATTTTGATTTTCCTCCAAAACATTCAGGGTGCACTCACAGTCCGCGTTCCAGCTAAAGCGCTGGCAAAGGACTAGGCCATCGGTATAGATACAGTACAATCCACCTCCTCTTGCAAATTAGGGGTTTGGATAATAGGCACTTCGAGCCAACTCAAATGCAAATCAATCCGTTCAGATATGGGGCGGATTCGCAAACCAGTGCAATATAAACACCCATTTTGGGGCTGTCAATAGTTGCAAATTTCACAAATCCCTACTATTAACGGCGTTATTATGCATTAATCTTGTAATAAACTGGTTTATTCTCACGTATTACATCTATAAATTTACGTACCTCGAAATACAAACGCATTGCCCCTTCCAGACAATCGCATTGAGGCACAAAATAATTGACCGCCTGTAATATTGGTAATATGATTATCTATAAGCTTCGGGTATCCATTGCCCGACGTATTTTCCGAAGATGCTAGACCCTGCTGGGGCGTCTGACGAGGACAGAAATTGAATGACAATAAGTTGGTAGCGGGCCTCTTTGTTCTGGCCGTTGTGGCGATCTGCATTGCCGTTGTCCCCATTGCGGCACAGTTGAGTCTTCTTTGGCTCTATATCGAACCCAATCCCCGGCACCTGCCACCGGTCCTTACCGGCGAAGCCGTCGGCTGGGGCATCATCGGAATTCTCACGGGCGCCGGGGTGGTGATAATCACTGAATCTCTGGTCTGGCAGTACGAGGGAAGTCTCTGGACAAAATACCGTGGCCTGATTACCGGAGCCGCAATTGCTATGGTAGCGGGAGTTGCCCTCGGCGTTTTCTTCGCCATCATCCAGATGGACAGCGTTGACGGGCAGGCAATGGAGACCAGGCCCCTGGCCGCACTGGCGGGGGCTACCGCGGCCGGACTCTCCACCATTGCCGGCATACTGGCGGGCACCATTTTGCGTCGCTACGTGATCAGCTTGTACCGGCTTCCCGGAGCGGGTCCCAGCCGAATAACCTTCAACGACGAAGACGCGACCGGCGCCCGCAGAAGGGCGGGGGAAAGGAGCTGACATGCGGGACAATACCCTCAAGAAAAAACTGGAGGCGGGCAAGGCCGTCTTTGGCGTGATGATTACCTTCCCCTCCGCCCCGGTGGTGGAGATGCTGGGTGCCCTGGGCTTTGACTGGGTGCTCATCGACAATGAACACGGCTCAATTACGGTGGACAACTCCGAGGACCTGGTGCGGGCCGCCGAACTCAGCGGCATTGCTCCCATCGTTCGCCCCGTAGCAAACAAACCGGAAATAATCGCCCCCTTCCTGGACCGGGGCGCATGGGGAGTACAGGTACCCCACGTCAACACTGCGGAGGAGGCCCGGGCTGCGGTGGACGCCGTCAAGTACTACCCGGACGGGCACCGTGGCATCTTCAGCCGAGGCCGCCCCGCCGGGTACGGCTTTGAGGGTTCCACTTCCGATTATGTAAAGGACGCCAACGCCAACACACTGGTCTGCCTCATGCTTGAAGAGGAAGAGGCCATCGACAACCTGGAGGAACTGGTAACGGTGGACGGTGTGGACGTGTTCTTCATAGGTTCCGGCGACCTCTCCCAGTCCATGGGGTATCCTGGCCAGAACACCCACCCGGAAGTCCAGGCCCAGATGGAGAAAGGTGTAAGAATCATCCGAGACGCCGGCCGCATCGCCGGAGTAAGCTGCCCCGACAACCTGGTGCCCAAGTTCCTTGGCATGGGAGTCCAGTACTTCCACGGCAACGTGGGTACGCTGCTCCAGACGGCCAGCGTGGACTACCTCAACGCCATGCGGGCTTCGGCCGCTGAGACGGGCATGTAAGAGCTGTATATAATTAAGGTTGCCCAAACACCAGCGCTTGCCGGTCTGGCAAGCGCTTTTTGTTGCCAATGCGCCCGCAGGCGCACCAGGGGCACGGAAAGACTGCCATCCCATAATCACGCAGGCGCCATATAAGCACCACGGAGGAATCTTGAAATATCGAACCCTGGGCCGCACCGGCCTTAAAGTATCGGAAGTAGGTTTCGGCGGCGCCGGCATTGGTCACGTCTGGGGCCCAACCACCGACGAGGAGTGCATCCGCGCTGTTGGGCGCGCCCTCGACCTCGGAATCAACTTCTTTGATACCTCGCCCATGTACGGCGGCGGCCGGTCTGAGGACAATCTGGGCCGTGGCCTGGTCGGCCGCCGGCAGGAAGCCATCATCGCCACCAAGGTCAGGCTCCAGAATGAGGACGACCGGGCAAGCGCAGATAACATGTTGGCCGCCGTCCGCAATTCAGTGGAACAGAGTCTCGCCAGGCTGGGCACGGAATACGTTGATATACTCCAGGTCCACCACCAGGTGGGCGCCGAGCGGGGACAGTACGTGGCCGCAGTAGGCCCACCGCCACGGTACGCACTGCTGCTCAATAAGGAAGACTGCCTGGCTCTGGGGGCCGCCATGAAGCAGGTGGTCCGGGAAGGTAAAGTCCGGTTCATCGGCATTACCGCCTGGGATGGCAACCGGAATTCCGTAAGCGAAATACTGTCCAGCGGGCTTTTTGACACCGCCCAGATTCTCTACAACCTGCTGAACCGCTCCGCCGTCTCCGCTCCCCCACCGGGTTTCGATGACCTTGACCAGGGTCAGACCCTCCCCATTGCCCAGGCCAATCAGGTGGGCGTTATTGGCATACGCTCCCACGCCGCCGGCGCGCTGGTAGACCGGTTAGACCGGGAAACAGCCCCGGACACAGAGGTATCCAGAGATTACGCCAGGGCCGCAACTTTTCGCCCGCTGCTGGCAGACCGTTACTCAACCCTGTCCCAGGCCGCCCTGCGCTTCTGTCTGGACAATCCGGCTATCGCTACCGTGGCGCCGGGGTTCAAGTCGGTCCCCGAGGTGGAGGAGGCTGCGGCCTGCTCCGACCTCCCTTCCTTGCCGGAGGAAATTCTCAGGCAGCTGGAAGACTCCTACAGCCGTCAGTTCACGCCCTGATCCCTGTGATACACTGCCAGCGGCATCGTGCCGGGCACGCAAGGTAAATAGGTTACCAGGAACACCAATACTAGTGTTATTACCGGGCTCGTCGCCGGCCAAGCGCCAAATCGTAACAGACAAGGAGCGAAAGCAATGGGCGTTTACAGAATGTACACGGGCGAAGACGGTGAGACCCATATTGACGAGTTGCCCGAAGACGCCATCTAGGAGATTCTTCTGGAAGGGGCCAAAATGGAGTTCAGCGTTTCCCAGCGGGAACCCGGCTTCTTCTCCGACTTTCACCCTGCCCCACGTCGCCGTTGGCAGGTTGGCATCGTGGGCCGGACTATCATCGGCCTCAGCGACGGCACCTCCCAGACCTTCAACCCGGGCGACGTTCGTCTCATCGAAGACCTGACCGGCAAGGGCCATACCACCACCTACCCTGACGGCTACAACATCACCCTCCAGGTTACGCCGGCGGAAGACCTTTAAGGCCCAAAGCCCTGGTTCGCCGGCTTTCGGCCTTGCCGGTATTCGTATCGGCAGGGCCGAAATTTCCCTTGATGAGTAGGGAAAATGGCTAGATTGTTCACTTTGATCCAATTGCTGCGAAACTGATTGACATTAAACAACCTGCAAAATATACTCGCTCAAATTTAGCTGTATCTGTCAGTTACAGAATGCGCGCCTTCCCCGGCTGATGTTTCAATTTCCTGGTGGTTCGTATCGTGGGTGAATCGGGTAAGTAGGTGCGTTGCCCATTCATTTTTTTCCTGCCCTCCGGTTTCCTGGCGCCCAGGTCTGCTGATGGCGCGTTCATGGTATAGTCCTTTGTTATCAACCGGTTAGTGATGGTCCTGCCAATTAGCAGATACTGGTAACCATAATACACAGGCTACTTAGACAGGATTCCCGCAACGGGAAGACCCTGGGAGGTTGAAGTGCAGCGGTACATCATCGTCCGTCTCTTCCACGCCGTCCTGGCGCTCTTCGCAATGAGCCTGATCGTGTTTTCCCTGGCACGTGTTTCCGGCAACCCGCTGGATGTACTTCTCCCCGATGACGCCACCGAACAGGACTACATCCAGACGGCGGAGGCGTGGGGCCTGGACAAGCCGCTCCATATGCAGTACCTGGTCTACCTGGGCCGGGTCCTGAAGGGCGACTTTGGTGAATCCATCAAGTGGCCGGGCAGGTCGGTTCGCGAACTTATCCTGGCCAGGTTCCCCGCCACCCTGCATCTGGCCTTCTTTTCGCTGGTGATTGCGGCCATCCTGGCCGTGCCCCTGGGAGTATTGGTGGCTGTCAAGAAAGACACCAGCATTGACTATGGTGGCAAGGTAGTCGCCCTTCTGGGGCAGGCGGCCCCTTCCTTCTGGGTGGGCATAATGCTCATCTGGATATTCGCTGTTACCCTGGAATGGCTGCCCTCCTCGGGACGCGAGGGTTGGGCCAGCGTCATTATGCCCTCCGTCGCCCTGGGCTGGTTCCAGGTAGCGGCGGTAATGCGCCTCACGCGCTCCTCCATGCTGGAGGTCCTGGACACCGAATACGTAAAGCTGGCCCGCATCAAGGGGATTCCCGACTGGAAAGTGGTCTGGAAGCACTGCCTGCGGAATGCCGCCATCGCGCCGCTTACCTATTTCGGTTTCATCCTGGGGGGGTTCCTCACCGGCTCCGTCGTAACCGAGACGGTCTTTGCCTGGCCTGGCGTGGGCCTGCTGGCCATCGACGCGCTGCGGGCCAGGGACTTCCAGGTGGTGCAGAGCGTCGTCCTCTTCTTCGGCGTGGTTTACATCGTCAGCAGCCTGCTGGTAGACATCCTCTACGCATATCTCGATCCTCGTATCCGCTATACCTCGGCCTCCTAGCCGGGCCAAAGGCGGAATAAGGAGACAGTCCCATGGCCGGAACAATACAGGTCCAGCCGGGATCGGCAGCCAATACCCAGGGCAGAGTGGGCGCCGGAATAACATGGTTACGGCAATTCCCCCTGCTGACCATTTTTGTCCTGTTGGTGGTACTGGTTACTCCCGGAATATTTGCCGACGTGCTGGCCCCCCACGACCCCGTCCGGGGCGACATTCTGGACCGGCTCAAGCCCCCGGCATGGATGGAAGGCGGGTCCTGGGAGCACCCCCTGGGCACCGACAAGCTGGGCCGAGATATCCTGAGCCGCATTATGTACGGCGCCCGGATATCCATGACCATGGCGGCCGTGTCCATTGTTTGCGGCGGCATCGTGGGTACCGCCCTGGGGCTTGTAGCCGGGTACTGGGGCGGATGGTGGGACCACGTCATAATGCGCCTGGTGGATATCAAGGTATCCATTCCAACCATCCTGCTGGCCCTGATTCTGGCAGCGGCAATGGGCCCCAGCTACTTCACCGTTTTCATTGTCGTGGTCCTGACACTGTGGACCCGGTATGCCAGGCTGGTTCGCGGCGAGGTGTTGAGCCTGCGGACCATGGATTTCATTTCCAAGGCCAAGGTTGCCGGCTGTTCCACGCCACGTATCGTGGTACGCCACCTCCTCCCCAATGTGGTTAACACCATCATTGTGCTGGCGACCCTGGAGGTTGGCGTGGTAATCATCCTGGAAGCGACTTTGAGCTTCCTGGGGGCCGGCATTCCCCCGCCTAATCCCGCCTGGGGTCTGATGGTGGCCGACGGCCGGGTGCTGGTAATCAACGCATGGTGGGTGTCCTTCTTCCCAGGCATGGCCATCCTGCTCACCGTACTGTCCATGAACCTGCTGGGAGACTGGCTCAGGGACAAGCTGGACCCCAAGCTGCGGAACGTGTAGGCCAGGGCCGGCTGGAGCAGTTCGCCGGACCCGGTTGGGCAACGAGGCGGAGGCCACCGAATCGCGCGATAACCACTGACTACTCTAAACCAAATATTGGGGGTGCTTAGTAATGAGAGACTTATTCCGGTATCCAAAGCGTATCACTGCAATACTAGCTTCACTGCTGGTTCTCCTGATAGTGGGTTGCGGCACTTCCGAAGCGCCGGCCGCGGCGCCGGCCCAGCAGCCGGCCGCCCAGGCCCAGCAAACCCAGCAGCAACAACCGGCCCAGCAGGCGCAGCCGGCCCAGCAAGCTCAGCAACAGGAACCGGCACAGCCCGCGCAGCCGGCCCAGGCCGCACAACAACAAAGTAGCGGCAGCAGCGCCCCAGCGCCGGAGGCTGCCACCGGCCGTACCGCATCCGCGGGGATAGCGGTAGGTCAGCAAACGGTTCCCACCCCCGTTCCCCAAGTTCAGCCGGAGCCGGCAATGGAGGCCACGGAATCCAAGCTGCAAAAGTTGGGCGTGGCCGTGGGCGCCCAGTCCTACGACACCAACTATAGCTACAAGGTCATCATCAGCGGCTACCTGGACAAGCGCCCCGTCCTGGAATGGCTGGTCGGCGTGGACCGCTTTACCGGCGGTTATGAGCCAATGCTGGCCGAGTCCTGGGAGATGGCGCCCAACGGCAAGGACTGGACCTTCAAGCTCCGAAAGGGCGTGCAGTTCCACGACGGTTGGGGCGAATTTACTGCCCAGGACGTGCGCCATTCGGCCTGGCTGCTGGTATCTCCCACCTCCACCGCCAGCGGCATTTCCACCTGGCGCCAGTACCAGGGCGTAACCAGGGCGGACTACGACACTCCCGAAGTCATCGTTGAAAAATCCGCCGAGTTCATCGAAATTGTGGACGACTACACCGTCATCCTGCACAACCAGAGCGTCTTCCCCGAAGCTCTTTACCAGTTCGGTTACCGCCGGAACCTTCCCATGGAAAGCAAGGCACGCTGGGACGGCGTGGGCGGCGACGAGTTCTACGGGGACCAGATGGTAGGCACCGGCCCACTGGAGTTCGTAGAGCGCGTTGAAGGCTCCCACGTCAGCTACGAAGCTGTGGACGAACACTGGCGGGTCGTTCCCGACTACGATGAGCTGGAATTCCGGTGGGTCAGCGAAAGCACGACCCGCGTGGCCGCGCTCCTCACCGAGCAGGTCCACCTGGCTGACATCGAGCGCGCTGTTCGCGAGGACGTCATAGCCGAGGGTATGACCTTCATCCCCGGCCAGTTCGGCGAGATCATGCACCGCTGGTCCTTTGCCGGCAATTACCACACCACGCCCGAAAATCTGGACCCGGACAATCCGTTCCTCGACCAGAGGGTCAGGCTGGCCATGGCCAAGGCAGTCAACCGTGAGGCCATAGCCGAAGCCCTGCTGCCCGGTACCAGCGTTACCATTGGCGTCGAAAACCACTATCCCTTCGACCCGATTCTTGCTGAACTGCAATGGCCCGGCGTAATCAACCAGGACTGGGACGGCAAATGGAATGCCCAGTACAGCTACGACCCTGAAGGGGCCAGGCAATTGCTGGCCGAAGCCGGGTATACCGATGGCGGGCCAGAGTTCGTTATCGCTCTCTACACCCTCTCCGGTTTCCCGGAATCCACGGACATTGGCCAGGCACTGGCCCTGGACTTCGAGGCCGTGGGAATGAAGCCCAAGCTGGAGCAGTGGGACTTCCCGAACATCCGGTCCGGCCGACGCGCCCGTGAACTGTCGGGGGTGTTGTATCCCAGCGCGACTTCGGGGGACTTCACCCTGTACAACATCCAGACCAATTTCTACTCCAAGGGTACCGTCAGGAGCTTCGAGCACCCCGACCTGGACACAATCTTCGAGAAGCTGCAGACGACCCTGGTCCCCGAGGAGAGGGCCTTGATCCTCCAGGAGATCGGAGACTACTGCTTCGACGCGGTGTGCAGCCTTCCAATGTTCTCTCTGCCGGCCGACATAGCGGCTAATCCCAAGTACATTGAAAGTTACGTGTACCCCGGGTTCATCAACTCCTATTACACTCACCTGGAGTACGTGGAAACCAAGTCTGAGTAGGTAGCCAGACGGGTGGGAAATACCACCCACAGCCTTTGGCAAGACAGCCCGCCGGGAGTGTAAATGCTCCCGGCGGGTCAGCTTTTCTTCGGAGAATGTGATAATAGTTGCAAGATAATATGGTAAGATACGATATCCTTCTTGCATACGGCGCAGGTTGCCGGAACCCATCCCGGAACTTCATTTGAGACTGAACAACTCCATCCGCCAGGCCACCTACCCCGTCGCCATCCTGGGACAGCGCAACTTCGCCCTGGTCTGGTCTTCAGTCTAGTCGGTCCAGACCGGCAACCAGATGGAAGCCCTAGTGCTCTCCT
>JAJEDS010000173.1 GCA_022821365.1 Dehalococcoidia bacterium
CACCTACCGCATGCAGGTCTACGATGCCCGCACCACGGGCATGCATTGGCAGACGCACAAGGTGGGCGCGCACCATTACCGGTTGAGCCAGGAAAGGGAGGACAACCGCCTTGAAGTGGCGGTGGCCATCGGCGCCGACCCTACCACAATGTGGACCGGCTCTGCCCCGCTTCCGCCGGACATGGACGAAATGGCCATGGCCGGCTTCATACGGGAGGAAGGGGTTGACCTGGTCAAGGCCAGGACGGTTGACCTGATGGTGCCGGCCCAGGCGGAAATAGTGCTGGAAGGGCACGTTTTCACCGACGAACAGCGGATGGAGGGCCCCTTCGGCGACCACACGGGATATTACTCCATGCCTGAGGAGTATCCAGTTTTCCACGTTACAGCCATAACCCACCGGCGCAACCCCATCTATCCTGCCACGATTGTAGGGCGTCCCCCCATGGAAGACTTCTGGATGGGGAAGGTAACAGAGCGCATCTTCATGACTATCATCAAGATGATCATGCCGGAAATCGTGGACATGAACATGCCGGCTGAAGGAATATTCCACAACCTGGTGCTGGTTTCCATCAAGAAAGAATACCCGGGGCAGGCCCGTAAGGTCATGTACGGCCTGTGGGGCCTGGGGCTGATGAACCTGACCAAGACTATCATCGTAGTTGACGACTTCGTTGACGTGCAGAATCCGTCTGAAGTGACCTGGCGGGTCGCCAACAACATCAATCCCAGCAAGGACATTGTAATCGTGGAAGGACCCCTGGACGACCTGGAAGTTGGGTCCCCGACTCCCCGGTTTGGCGGCAAAGTTGGCATTGACGCAACCAGAAAGGGGCCGGAGGAAGGCTATACCCGGGGCTGGCCTCCGGATATTGAGATGTCGCCTGAAACCAGGGCGTTGGTAGACTCCAGGTGGACCGAATACGGGTTCGGTTAGACCAGGGCCAATTGTTCCGGCATTCCAGTTGACTTGGCGGTGGGGAGAAACTCTAACTGCTATAATTTCCCGGTCATCATGCAGGACACCGGAATTAAAGGCAACGAGCCAACAGCCTGGCTGGGCAGAATTTCCCTCTACCTCAGCTCCATTCGCATTTGGGAGTCGCTTTTTGCGCTGCCTTTTGCTTTCATCGGAATGGCGCTGGCATCGCAGACCCTTCATGGCCACCCCTGGCCGGGGTGGTGGGCCTTCATCTGGATAAATGTAGCCATGTTTGGGGCGCGCACCCTGGGCATGTCGGCCAATCGCCTCGTCCATGCAAAGGAGGATGCGGCGAACCCTCGCACGAAGGACCGGCATCTGCCCAGTGGCCTGCTCAAATCGTGGGAAGTCCTCGCTATGGCGGCGCTGGGACTAGTGATTCTCCTGGCAGCGGCTTCCCAGCTGAATGTCCTGGCCCTGTTGCTTTCGCCCTTCGCCGCCGCTTACGTAGTCTTCTATTCTTACGCCAAATACTTTACCTGGCTGTGCAATTTCTGCCTGGGTTGGGCTTTGGCCATTGCGCCGACCGCCGCCTGGATCGGCGTAACGGGACAACTGTCCTGGGAACCGCTGCTGATCAGTTTTGCGGTAGCCATGTGGGCCGGGGGCTTCGACCTGATATATTCCTGCCCCGACTACGACTTTGACCGGGAATACGGCGTTCGGTCCGTGCCCAGCCGCATTGGAATCGCCGAGACCCTGTGGCTGGCGCGTATTATGCATTTTCTGTCAGTCTGCGCGCTGCTGGCCCTGGGCATCTTCATGGACCTGGCCTGGCCCTATTACATCGGCTGGGCGGTTGCCGCTCTGTTGCTCATATACGAGAATGGGCAGGTACGTCCCAATGACCTTTCCAGGATCGGCGCAGTCTTCTTCCGCGTCAACGGTTACATTTCTGTACAATTGCTCGTGTTCACCATAGTAGCCCTGGTGGTTTAGGATGGCCTTGTCTCGGGAAATGCAAATGTCCGGCAGTCCGCAGAAACCGATAGTCGTGGGAATCTCCGGCGCCAGCGGCTCGATTCTGGCCCGGGCCACAATAGACGCGCTCTTGCTTCGAGACGTTCCCACAATCATGGTCTGCACCAACGCTGCCCGCCTGGTCTGGCAGGAAGAGCTGGACGCTCCGTTCAGCGAATCCCTGGCTGAGTGGCAGGAGCAACCCCGGTTCACCCACTACCCGCTGGGCGATATGCGGGCATCCATTGCCAGCGGCACTTTCGCAACCGGTGGAATGGTAATCGTGCCGTGCAGCATGAACAGCATGGCCGCCATTTCCCATGGCCTGGCCAACAACCTGCTGCTTCGGGCTGCCGACGTTTGCCTGAAGGAGCGGCGCAAGCTGGTGCTGGTGCCAAGGGAGACTCCCCTCCACGCTACCCACCTGGAGAACATGCTGGCCCTTACCCGCAACGGGGCGATAATCCTGCCACCGGAGCCTGCCTTCTACCTGAAACCCCGGGGTGTAGATGACATTGCCAGTTTTGTGGCTCAGCGTGTGCTGGTAGCCCTGGATGTAGAGCACGAGCTACCAGAAGAACTGCGGTACCGGGAAAGGACGCTGCCGGAATGATGTTGGGTACGACAGTCGGGCGGACAACCTGATTTATGGCAAACCTTAGCGGGGAAGCCCGGCAGACCTACGTAGCCGACTTGTTCGCCCGCATTGCCGGCCGCTACGACCTGATGAATTCCCTGATGACGGGGGGAATGCACCACCATTGGAAGCGGGTTACCGCCCGCAGAACGGCAGAGGGGCTATCCGGACCGGCGCTGGATATCGCCACAGGTACCGGCGACCTCGCCTTTGCCCTGGCTCGGCAGCCGGGCATAGACCAGGCGGTTGGCGTAGATTTGTTGGCCGAGATGCTGACTCTTGCGCAACACAAGATGAAAGCCAGGGCGGAAGCTCGGAATACCGTCTTTTTGCAGGGAGATGCCCTGCGTCTCCCTTTCCCCGACGGCGCTTTCGCCTGTGCGACGGCGGGCTTCAGTCTTAGAAATATGCCTGACCTGCCCCAGGCCATAGCGGAAATGGCCCGGGTAGTAAGGCCCGGGGGACGGGTATCCACGCTGGAATTGACGCCTATGGGACCGGGACTCAAGGCCCGCCTCTTCCGTTTGTACTTCCACGGCCTGGTGCCACTGGTTGGCCAGGTGGTTGCCGGCGACCGCAGCGCATACACCTACCTGCCGCAGTCAGTTGACTACTTCCTGCAGGCGGACCGCCTGGCGGCGCTGTTCT
>JAJEDS010000278.1 GCA_022821365.1 Dehalococcoidia bacterium
GGCGGGTTTGAAACCCGCCCTTACAATTCTTGGAGATAAGAGGTAAGTGCGGCTAATCATCCGCGGTAGGTGCAGCAGCCTCCTCCTTGGTCAGGTCCTTACCCGTGGCCGGGTCCACCTCGAAGGGGCCGGGGAGTTCCAGTTCCTTGGCGATTTCCTTTACGGCGGGAATGACTTCCTGGCCCATCAGGCGAAGGCTCCGCATGGCATCGTCGTGGGTCATGGCGCCGTCACCATCCCAGAAGAAGATGCTGCCGGGCCGGATGTATTCCAGCACGTGGCGAATCCGCTTGACTACCGTATCCGGCGTGCCGGTGATGATCGTGTAGTCCTCGATTTGCTGCTCGTAGGGACGCCCCAGCACTCCCGCCACACCGCCGGTGCCGCCCCGGGCCGCCGTAGCCACCGCCTGGGTGGGCAGGACACGGGTGCGGGATGTCAGGCCGGGCAGGTTTACCAGGGCCGGGTTGACCGTGCCCTCGTTGCCGGCCAGGAAGGGGTTGCTGGGACCCTGGACGTACTTGCGGGCAGTTGCCTCGGCCAGTTCCTCGGTCTCGTCCACGTGGACCTTCCACAGGTAGCCAATGTTCTGGGGGCCGGACTCATACCCGTGCTCAGCGGCGGTGTCGTGGTAGAGCTGGAAGGCCAGCTTGGTCGGTTCCATTTCCGTGGCCAGCATGATGTAAGGTATGCGCTTCTCCGCCGCCCACATCAGAGAGTCCCGGCTGACCACGCCTGGCAACCAGATGGGGGGGTGGGGTTCCTGGTAGGGCCGCACCCATGGATTAACGTGCCGGTACTGGAAATGCTTGCCCTCCCAGCGGAAGGGACCGGGCGTAGTCCAGGCCTTGACGACAAACTCGTGGGCCTCCTGGAACCGCTCCCAGTTGTAAGGCGGCGGCGAGTTGTGGGCCACGCTTTCCCGTCCCGTGCCCCGAACCCAACCGGAAACCAGGCGGCCCCGGGAGATCATGTCAATCATGGAAAGCTGCTCCACCAGCCACAGCGGGTCATCCCAGATGGGGAGGATGTTCCCCAGCAAGACGATCTTGGCCCGGTTGGTCATGCGCGCCAGGATGGAAGCCTCGACGTTCATGGCGCCGCCCATGCAGAAGGGAGTGCCGTGGTGCTCGTTGAGCATCAGGCCGTCGAAGCCCATCTCCTCAGCGTACATCTTCTCGTCGAGGTAGCGGTTGTACAGTTCAGCGCCCAGCTTGGCATCGTAAATTTCGTTGCTGACGGTCAGGTCCATAATGGGCTTGCCCGTGGCGCCAAAATAGCCGGAGCGCTGGTCCTGGTAGGGGCGTTCGGTGAAGTACCCGATAAACATTCCCTTGTACCTCCTGGATTTGGGTGGAGGGTCGGTTGACCTCTCACATCAATGATTAGAGAGGCAGAGGTCTGCGCAGTCTAGGCGAAGAACTGCCTGACCAGACCCAGGAATTCCTCGGTCTTTTCTACCTGGGGCATGTGGCCGCAGTTGTCCAGAACTTCCAGACGCGACCCCGGTATGGAATCGTGATAAACCTGGCCGGCGCTAAGAGGGACGAATTCATCCTCCCTGCCCCATACGATCATCGTGGGCAAGTCCTTCAGGCGCGCCAGCAAATTGGGCAAGCCCGGGTAATACATGTAGGGTCTCCAGCCCAGGCGACAGGCCTCCTCCCTTGCGATTTCCCAGGCCTGGGCCTGCTCGGGAGCAGCCAGCTCCGGGCATATCTCCCGGAATTCAGCCGTTCCCTCCGGGTCGTGGAAGCAGGCTGTAATGCAAACGGCAGGTACCGACAGGACCATATCGAAAATGAAGCCTTCCGGGGGCAGCACGCCCATGGCCCCCACCAGCGCCAGTTTCTTGAACTGGCCGGGGTTCATCGTAGCCATCTCTGCGGCCACCCAGCCGCCCATGGACAGGCCAATGGCATTAACCGAATCCAGCCCCAACTCTTCAAAGGCCATCAGATACCAGCCGGCCAGGTCCCGGACATTCATTATCCAGTCCAGGCGGGGCGTGGGCCCAAATCCGGGATGAGAAGGGATATAGACGGTGTAGTTCTGGGCCAGTTCTTCCTGGTAGATGAGGGAACCCAGGTGGCCGAATTCGTCGTTGAGGATCAGGAGCGGCTCCCCGGAACCGCCTTTCCTCAGGTGGAGATCAACCCCTGCCACAGGCAGAGTTTCTTCAGTCCATGCAACGGACAGAGACGTCATAGGAACCTCGATTGAAATGCTGGCGGGAGGGTGGTTGGGCAGAGTGTAGCAAAGGCAGCTAAGCAACGCAAACGGGAGACCCCGATTCCACGAAGCCTCCCGCTACAGTTTTTGAACCGCCCCTCACCGAGGCTGCAGCCCCAGGTGGGGCGGTGAAGTTCCGTCGATGGACCTATTCCTTGGTAACGCCGGTGATTGTGATATGGCCCATGATGGAATCGGCAGTGGCGCCATGCCAGTGGTTCTCGCCGGGCAAGATCTGAACGATGTCGCCGACGGAGACTTGGTGGGACTCATGCTCGTTGGCTACGATGCCGTTGCCGTGGACTACTACCAGGAGCTGGTCGGTGTTGTGGGTGTGCCAGCCGGTGGTGGCGCCCTTGCCAAAGTTTACGACACTGCTGCTGAACCACTCGCTGTCCGCGTCGCCCAGCAGGGGCTGGCGGGTGCGACTCACATCTCCCCCGGTCCAACCCTCGATGGGAGTAGCCGTGGCTATGGGTACCTGGTCAATCCTGGAAAGCCTGAAGAGTTTCATTGGTGCTTCCTCCTTGCAATTTTTGTCGCGGTTTTCTACAGCCTTATGAGAGATGCCGAACTGAGTCAGCTATAGCTCCTCAATCAGAACCTGTCCGCCCTCCCTGGCCTGAATGGTCAACTGGCTGCCTGATACCAGCTCCATTCCGAGCAGTGGGTGTTGTTCCACTTCAAACACCAGGACGTCCCGAACCCGGGTATGCCAGATGACAACTCCGTCCCAGGTGTCCCATGCGGTTCTCTCTCCATTAGCCATCATGACAACGACAGGTAGTTCAGGTTCCCAGCCCAGCCTGTTGATTAGCTCCCGTGGTAAAGAAAGAGAACCATCAAACCCGGTATCCAGAACAGCCTCTGTTGAATGGGAGGTTCCGTGAATATCCACTAACTCTATCGGAACCCATATTTGCAAGTCTGCATCTACCCGACCGCTAACCATCGGCGGATTGACCCTTCCAACCAGCGCGAAAAGCGGCAGGATAACCGACTCTTGCTCCAAACCTCACTGATTGAGGGCGCCTTTCTTTCAAAATCCGGGAAGCAGTCAATAGATCACTCGCGAGCTCAAAGTCTCCGCTATCAACATCAATGGCAATGTATTTACCTTTTTCCTGGGGTTCTACCAGATTCTTTATCTGGTCCTGATAGATCTTACTGCCCAGTGAGCACAGTTGTTCCTTAGTGAGGTCTTCTCGAGACACCTCATTCACCGATCCTGTTTTATCTCAGTTGACATTATACTCCCGACTGCTCCTAAACCTCCGGGTGCCGCTGGTACCAGTCGTTGGCCTGCTCGTATGCGTAGGCCGCGTTGAACAGGATTTGCTCATCCAGGGGACGGCCCGCCATTTGGAGGCCAATGGGCAGGTTATTGGACGTGAACCCGCAGGGTACCGACAGGGCTGGCACACTGGCCAGGTTGAAGGGCGAGGTAAAACTGCGGCGCCCGGCATAGCCGT
>JAJEDS010000032.1 GCA_022821365.1 Dehalococcoidia bacterium
AGCGATGGAAAGGTGGTGTTCCAGCACGGTGTTGAGTACCTGAATTCTTGCCTGTTCTCGCTGTTTCAATGTCACTTCCTTCATAAGGGTGACATTTTCGCTGACCAGTTAGCTGGTGACTTAATCGTAGAACATCAACAGATTACACCAGGGTCTTCGTCCAGCAGGCGATCAATCTTTACAACGCGGTGGGCCTGGAAGACACTCTTGCCTACTATAACACCAGGGAGAGTGTGGACGGGCAGTGGTACGCCTTCATCGTAGATGCGGCTACCGGGGTTACCATCGGCCATTTCAATCCGGCGTTGCGGGACCGGGACCCCAGTCTGCGGGTGGATGCAACGGGTTATTTCTACGGAGATGACCTGCTGTCGGCCAAGGAGTCTGGCAGTTGGTCGAGTTACGTAATAGTTAATCCCGATACTGGCGAAAACCAGCGAAAGCATACCTTTGCGGTGCTGCACGACGGGTACATTTTTGCGTCGGGCTGGTACGAGGATGAGTAGAGACTACACCCACACGGGAAAGGGCACATCAATCTGAGCAAGGTCAGTTCACGTGGAACACCGCGGGGGAAGGAGCGTCGTTCCCTTTTCCCAGTGGGGTTGCCACCAGGAGGATGGCAAAGTCCAGGCAGTACCCCCTCACCCGTTCATCCTGGGCCTGTCGAGGGATTTCCTTCCGAGGGGCGCGTGGTTATACAAGCTCAACATGAGCGGTGACTGGAAGACTTTGCAGTCTTCCCGGGGTTGCCACAGCGCAGTCACGGGGACATTGTGCGGGGGCGGTATGCTAAACTGTACCCGCCTTGACTGCGGATCGCCGGCCAGCAGATGGGTGGTCAGGTTTTGAGTCCCGGGCATGGCAACCAATCCTCATAAAGCGGGTCTGCGGCCAAGAGCGCCATTCACCTCCCATGACACGACTGGTAAAACTCTCCTCACGGCTTTCCTACTCCAATTTCCTGGAATATTTCATCATCGGCGTAATTGTTGCCAACGGCATTCTGCTGGGGCTGGAAACGTCTCCCAGCCTGGTTGAGAAGTATGGGGGAGTGTTTCACTGGGGCAACCAGATAGCCCTGGGCATATTCATAGTGGAAGCGGGTATCAAGCTCGTGGCCCACTTCCCCCGCTCCCACCGGTACTTCCTGGATGGCTGGAACGTGTTTGACTTTCTGGTCATCGTATTTGCCCTGGTGCCGGCGACCGGGCAGTTTGCTATGGTGGCCCGTTTAGCGCGCTTGCTGCGGATAGTGCGGCTGGTGTCGGCCATCCAGGACCTGCGGTTGATAGTAGCGGCCCTGGTGCGCTCGATTCCCAGCGTGGTGCATGTCATCCTGCTGATGAGCATTGTGGTGTACATCTACGCAATCATGGGGTACCACTTGTTCCACGAGCATGATCCCGAAAACTGGAGAAACCTGGGGGTTTCCCTGCTTACCCTGTTCAACATTATCACCCTGGAAGGGTGGACGGAGGTTATGAACAGGGCCATGCAACAACACCCCCTGGCCTGGATTTACTTTGTGAGCTTCGTGGTTCTCGGGACCTTTGTGGTAATAAACATGTTCATCGCCATCATTATCAACAACCTGGACGAGGCCAAGCGTGAGCGCCTGGAAGAGTTGCAGTCTCCTCCATCCAGCGATCAGCTTCTGCGGGAGATTCGGGCCACCCAGGAAGCTCTCAGCCGCCTCTCTGAACGACTGGACCAGGACGAACAGAAGTAACGGCCCCGGTTTCACCATTGCCCTTTGCATCCGGCGACTGTAGTATGTGGCCGGAACGACCGACTCCCCGGCAGCCCAGATCCAACTCCGGCAAGGGGCGCTTTATGACTGCCAAGCCCGTAACCCCCGCCCAGGAACTGTCCCGCGATGATCTGCTGAAGAGAGCGGCTTACCTCAAATCCGTGCTAAGAGATAGAGCGCGCCTGAGCGAAGAAACGCGCAGGATCCCGGCCGATTCAGTTACGGACATGAAGGAATCGGGCCTGCACCTGGTTGGTGTTCCCAGGAGGTTTGGTGGACTGGACATTGATTACGGGGCCGGGCACGAAGCGGGAATTGAATTGGCCCGGGGCTGCGCTTCCACGTCCTGGTGCTACTCCTTGTGGGTGGCGCACTCGTGGCTGGTTGGGTACTGGCCCCTGCAGGCACAGGAAGAGGTATTCGGAGATGGACCGGATGCGCTCTGCTCGAGCTCCCTCAGTCCCGGCAGGTCTACCTGCACTCCGGTAGAAGGGGGATACCGCCTCACGGGACAGTGGGAGTTTTCCAGTGGCTGCGATTCGGCGGACTGGATAATGCTGGGCGTAGCCGGTATTGGTCAGCGCAACTGGGTGCTGGTGCCCATAGGGGATTGCAGGATTGTAGACAACTGGTTTGTCTCGGGCCTGCGGGGAACCGGAAGCAAGAATATAGAAGTTGAAGACGCGTTTGTTCCCGCCCATCGCGCGCTGGAAGTCTCCACGGCCGGTGACAGTGACCTCAGCGCGTGGGAACTGCACGGGCAGGACCGGTATCGCGTGCCAATTCCGGTGCTGCTGGGATGGGACCTGGTGGCGCCCATGATCGGCCTGGCCAAGGGAATGGTTGACGAGTTTGTTTACAGGCTGTCGGGGACCACCGGACCTGGACGGACTGCCGAATCCGCCGCCATACACCTGCGCTTGTCCCAGGCCTGTGCCGAGATCGACGCGGCCGGGGCCCTGATGGAGCAGGACGTGGCCGAAATACTGCGGAAGGGCCGTGATGGAGAACCTTTCAATACCCTGGAGCGGGCCAAATTCCGGCGGGACAAGGCATTCTGTACCCAGTTGGGTCTGCAAGCCGTCAACCGCCTGTTCGACCTGAGCGGGGGCCACGCACTGTTTGATTCAGAACCCTTGCAACGGTTCCACCGGGATGCCCAGGCAGTCGCCCACCGGGACGGGCTGATAATGGACCTGGGCGGGCAGCAGTTTGGCCGGGTAATGCTGGGGTTGGAACCCGACGGTCCCATTTAACCGGTTCTGCTGCCGAGTATTTGCCTGGACAGGGAAACGGGTACTGCGCCAAGGCATCGCCAATCCTGACCTGATTCGCTTATGGGTGAAGCCAGGCCGGCAGATGGCGAACCGAAACGGGGAATCTTCCGGGCATCGCGAACGCACTTTGGCTTAAACCGGTGGCGGTTTTCCGTTTAACCGCCGCCCGGGACAATGATAGTATCCACCGGGTGTTGACCCCTCCAGCTGGCTTGCGACTGCAGCATCTGCCATTTGCGGTTCTTGGGGCGCAGGAACAGTCCGGTGCGGACGACTATAGCTTAATCGCGCAGCCAGGGACCGGTCTCGAATCGGCGGAATAGACTGGCTTCGAGCAGCCGGCTACCGATGTTTTTTGAATCTCCCCCCACTTACTCGCTGGCCCGGCAGGTCCGACGCCCCCTCGTAAAGAGGCTGGCCAAACCTCTGGTATGGAGCTTGCAGCGGCTCCTGGTATCACTCCGCGATCTCGCCCCCATTATTCTGGTCATAGGCTTCTTCCAGATAGCGGTATTGCAGCAACCCTTTCCAAACCTGCTAGGGGTGACGGTGGGTCTGCTGTGCGTGGTAGGGGGTCTTTCCCTGTTCATGCAGGGGCTGGAGTATGGACTTTTTCCGCTGGGGGAAACGCTGGCGCAGAGCTTTGCCAGCAAGCGGAGCCTGGTTGCTCTGCTGTCCTTTGCTTTCTGCCTGGGTTTTGGGGCCACGGTAGCCGAGCCGGCGTTGATAGCAATAGCGGAGGAAGCGTCAAAAGTAGCTTCAGAGGGCGGGGCCATACCTGACGAAATCGAGGCGAGGTCCAGCTACGCATTTAACCTGCGCATGGTGGTGGCCTTTTCGGTGGGAATCGCAGTGCTCATAGGCGTTCTGCGCATTCTGATGGGCTGGCCCATTCACTGGCTGATCATTGGGGGGTACCTCCTCGTCACGCTAATGACAGTTTTTGCGCCGGCGGAAATAGTAGGCGTGGCCTATGACTCGGGCGGCGTGACCACGAGCACAATTACGGTGCCGCTGGTGACTGCCCTGGGAGTAGGCCTGGCCACGACCATCAGGGGCCGGAACCCGCTGGTGGACGGCTTCGGGATAATCGCCCTTGCCAGCCTTACGCCGATGATCTGCGTGATGGCCTACGGGATTGTGATATGAGCGAAGGTTTCTTCGACACATTGCTGACCACCCTCCTGCGCACGGTACAAGACGTGGCGCCCATTGTGGCGCTGCTGGCCTTCTTCCAGCTGGTGGTGCTGCGGCGACGGCTGCCCCATCCTCGCCGGATGATTGTGGGCTTCGGGTTCGTGCTGGCGGGTCTGGCCCTTTTTTTGATTGGCCTGGAAGAGGCCCTCTTCCCAATCGGGGAGACTATGGCAAAGCAGTTGACGGCCCCGGAAATGCTGGGAAACCTGGGGGAAGAGGGTGAAATCGACTGGCGCAACTACCTGCTGGTCTATGCTTTCGCCGCAGCCATTGGCTTTGCAACCACCGTGGCCGAGCCGGCCCTGATCGCCGTAGCAATGAAGGCAGAGGAAGTCTCCGGGGGTTCAATCAGGTCCTGGGGGCTCAGGATAGCGGTGGCATTGGGAGTGGCAATCGGGGTGTCGCTGGGTTGTTTCCGGATCGTTACGGGTACGCCACTGCCCTGGTATATCATCGCTGCCTACGCAGTGGTAATCGTGCAGACCTTCCGGGCCAGCAAGACCATAATACCGCTGGCCTATGACAGTGGCGGGGTTACCACATCAACGGTCACCGTGCCGGTGGTTGCCGCCCTGGGGCTGGGACTGGCAGCCAGTATTCCGGGCAGAAGTCCGCTGATAGACGGGTTCGGACTTATTGCCTTTGCCAGTGTTTTCCCCATAATGACCGTACTGGCATACAGTTTTATATCGTCCCATATCACGCGCCGGCGAAGACCGGCCAATGCACAGGGGGAGTGACTTATGAGAATGAAGCTGATCGTCGCATTGGTAGACGACAGCAAGACAGAAACGGTGATCGAAGCGGGCAGGTCGGGCGGCGCTACCGGCGCGACGATAATAACCAGTGCCCGGGGAGAGGGCCTGTTGCCCCAGAAGACCTTCTTCGGACTGCAGGTAGAGGCCCAGCGGGACCTGGTGATGTTCCTGGTGGCAGACATAAGGGCGCGCTACATACTGGAGCGGATCAGGGACAGGGCGGGCTTCGATACCGAAGAAGGCTCGGGCATTGCATTCCAGATCGATGTGGAAGACGCCGTAGGTCTGGTGACGCAAATGGACGCCATTCGGGAAGAGGTGGAGCAGGAAATATGAACGAGTACACTTATTTGCGAGTGGAAGATGTGATGTCCACCAATCTCCACGTTATCGAGGGTCTGGCTACGACGCTGGAGGCCATCAACATGATGCGGGAGCACGGCGTAAACTCCCTGGCGGTGATGCGCCGGGACGAAGACGACGAAGCCGGGATTCTGCTGCTGCGGGACATTGCGGTGAAGGTGGTTGCGCAAAACCGCTCGACGGAACGGGTCAACGTTTATGAAGTTATGACCAAGCCGGCGTTTACGCTGCCACCCCGGATGATGGTAAGGAATGCTGTCATGCTGATGGTGGAGTATAACGTTGGCCGGGCCCTGGTGGTTGACAACGACCGCAATCCCATAGGAATCGTCACCCTGAGGGACCTGGTGCTGGGGGAGGACCCGGAGGACTGATCTCAAGGTGGAAGCGCAGACCAATGGCACGGACGACCACAAAGGAAGCGCCCCGGGCATTGCCCGGGGCGCCGTTCAGGTACTGGACGCTGCCCCCCGAAGGGGAAGTTGGTCGCCAGCTAGTTTTTGAAGTCCATGATATTGGCCCGAATGCGAGGCGCGTAGTGGGGTTCCCACTCCAGGTCTGCTGACAGGCCGTAAATCTGGACTACCAGGAAGTTGGGAACGAAGTGGTAGTTGAAGTGTACCTGGTCGGCCAACTCCTCCATGCGCTGGCGGCGCAGGTCGCCGGAAGGCGTGGCGTTGGCTACTTCCAGCTTGTCCTCAAAGTCCTGGAAGCAGACTCCGCTGGACCGGCTGAAGCAGCTGTTCCGCAGGACGGCCTGCCGGGAGAAGTCCAGGGACTCGGTGGAAGTGGCCGGCGCCGTAATGTGCATGGAAGAGTAATTGGGCATGCCGGGACCAAGAGCCAGGCACTTCTGGTGCAGATCGGCGCCGGGAGCGTTCACAAAGTCCTCCCGGGTACGGCCGTGGCCGCAGTTGGAGCGCCCGGTGCCGGCGTGGATGGATGACTCCACCACCAGGAGTTCGGCGTTAATGCCCACGTCCCTCCAGAAGGTAACCACTGCCTCCGCGTACTCCACGTCCTTGGGCACCCGCTGGGAGCGGATGTGCAGCTTAATCAGGCTGTCGTCGGCATCGGCGTCATAGCCCACATCCCGGAGAAGTTGCTGTGCCCGTTCAGGGTCGTAGGGATAGCCGGCAGAATTCTCCGGTGTGATTCCCACGGTGCCGGTCTGGGCGATATTTCCGTAGCACTCGAGAACGCCGTCGAAGATTTCTTCCATCAGAGTCTCGCAGTCGATGGCCAGGTTAAGCGCTTCGCGGACTTCCTTCATACGAAGCCAGGGATGGTGAACCGTGTCTACGGCGTAAACGTAGGCCTCGTTGTTGGTAGCAGACTTCCACTGAGGTGCGAGGTCGCGGTCCTGGAAGGCTATTTCCGCCCAGTCTGCTTCGCCGGCGGACAGTGCGGCGGCACGTACCAGCGGCTCGTTGCGCCATTGCTGCACCAGGTTGGGAATCGATGGCGCTCGCGAGTAATTGGTAGCGGGGTTGGGATTGTATCCCTCGTAAGCCTCCAGGGTAATCTCCAGCCCGGTGTCCCACTCTACTATTCGG
>JAJEDS010000146.1 GCA_022821365.1 Dehalococcoidia bacterium
GGCGCGATGAACATGCCGATGTTGTGGAAGATGCTCATTGCCCCCATAAGGCTGGCGAATCTATTCCGGCCAAAGTAATCGCCCACCATAATCCAGTTAACCGACGTGATGCCCTCCACTATCGCCAGCCCCAGGATGAAGACTATCAGGGCCGGCCACTGGGGCAGCACCCAAAGGCCGACCAGGCCAATGGCGCCCAGGTTCATCCCGTAGAAGAGAAGCTTCCTGGGCGAGAGGCGTCCCCCGGCCACGCCCAGCAGGAACCGCAACGGAATGGCCATGAAGAACATCACGGAGGCGGCCAGGGTGGCAACGTCTTCGGTCATGCCCTTCCAGACCAGCAGCGGGAACAGGTGGATAATGATGGAATTGGTCGCCGACACCCTGGTGATTACGCCCAGCAGGATGAACCAGAAGGCCTGGGTGCGCAGGGCTTGGCGCACGGTGAAGTTCTGTTCCTCGCCGGACGTGGATGCAGCCGGGGCGTGATGTCCGCCGCCACGGGAGGGCCTGGCCGGGACGGCAGTCCCTGCGGGAGGATCGCCGTCGGGCCGCAATCCCATATCCTCCGGGCGGCTGCGGATGACGTAGGCCACTGGCAGGGTGAGGATGGCGATGAAAAGGCCAATGATAAAAACGGTAGGCCGCCAGTCCAGGAAGACGATACCCATGTGGAGCAGGGGCACCACAATGGCGCCACCGCCGGCGAAGGCGGTCATCAGAGTGGACAGGGCTACGGCCTTGCGCCGGATGAACCACTGGTTGACGGTGGCCATAAGGGTCTGCCCCAGCCCCGCCGTCTTGCCAACTGAAACCACTCCGACAAACAGCAGCACCAGTTGCCAGTATTCGGTGGCGAAGGAGAGCAGCATCAAACCGATGCCCGCGGTCAGGCCGCCAAAGAGGATCATGGGCCGCGACCCGAACTTGTCCACCAGCCAGCCCACCAGGGGTGCGCCCAGCCCGCCCTCGGCCCGGGCCAGCGAAAATACAAGGGACATGGCGGCGTAGGAAATACCCAGGTCGGCGCGTATTGGTTCAAAGAAGCGGGGAAAGCCCGTGGAGATGGCCCCGTTGCCGAACATCCCCTGCAGGCAGGCCACGGCAACAACGTACCACCCATAAAAAAAGCGGCCCTGCCGCCGCTGGGTGGTGCCCGTTTCCGTTGGGGATGTTGTATCGGGGTTGGAGGGGGTGGTACTCATGCTGGCCGGGGTATGTTATCCCAGCTGGTAATATTCGGTCAAGTAGAGTATTGCCCTACAATATAAGACCCCCTGCTGTTGACCATTCACGGAACATGCCCCCTTTGGCCCGGGTAGCCATCACCTCACGCCTGTGCCAAAATACCGCCATGCAGGCAGCGCCAAGCCGACCCACTCTCCTGGAAGCAGCCCTCCGCCGGGACAGGTACGTCGTTATTGGCGTGCTGGCGGTCATTACGCTGCTGGCCTGGGCCTACCTGGTCTATTTGGCCCGGGGTATGGCGGGCATGCAGGACATGTCCGAAATGGTCATGTCCGGTGGCAACATTGGGGTTGGCTATGGCCCGGTGGACATCGCTCTGACCTTCCTGATGTGGGCCGTGATGATGGTGGGGATGATGGTGCCCTCGGCCGCTCCCATGATCCTGGCCTTCGCCGGCATCAACCGGCGACGCCGACAGCAGGGCAACCCCTATGTTCCTACGGCCGTATTTCTGGCCGGCTATCTGCTGGTCTGGGCCGGTTTTTCAGTAGCGGCGACGGTGGCCCAGGTCAGTCTCAGCCTGAACTTCCTGATTTCTCCGATGATGGCCAGCTCCAGCCCCATAATTGGCGGAATTCTGCTGCTGGCCGCGGGAGCGTTCCAGTTAAGTCCGCTCAAGACCGTCTGCCTGCGCCACTGCCGCACCCCCATGGGTTTCATCACCAACGACTGGCGGGAGGGCCGTCGGGGCGCCTTGCTGATGGGCCTGCATCACGGCGCCTATTGCCTGGGCTGCTGTTGGGCGCTGATGGGCCTGCTCTTCCTGCTGGGCGTAATGAACTTGTTGTGGATCGCCGCCCTGGCCGCTTTCGTGCTGGTGGAGAAGGTTTTACCGGCCGGGGAGTGGGTCGGCCGCGCTGCGGGCGTCGGCCTGCTGGCCTGGGGTCTCTGGCTATTGGCAAGTATTTTCGTCTGAGCGAAGAACTCAAACACGGATGAACAAGATACACAGGATATGGCAAGGCTGATAGCGAAGAAATCCTGTCCATCCTGTATTTCCATTTTTAATTGGGGAGAACGATAATGCCGAGCCGCGCCGATACTCACGACCTGGATAAGCTCAAGCGCTGGCAGAGGGATCTGGAGGCAGATGCTCTCGAATCCCCCGCCGTTTACGCCATTTTCCTGGTGTCCGAAAGGGACACCGTTGCCCATGATACTTTCCGTATCTTCCGCGACAGCTTCGAGGCGCGTGGAACTGGCTTTGCCAACTTGGTAATCTTCGGGCAGCACGGGGTTTCTGCCACGGCGCTGGCGATGCAGGTGGAGTTGGCCCTGCCTGCTGACAGTCTGCCGGTCCTGGCGTTGTTTGGCGGCGACACGGAAGACGGGGAGTACATTACCATGGACCTGGTTTCCCTCAATCGCGGCAGCGAAGCGGAACCGGAACCGAGGTCCGCCTTCTGGACCAGCACCATGTTATGGTCCAATGAGGTAATGAACAACCCTTCTTCCGGCGAACCCGCCGCGGTCACCAACGTGCTGTCTGCCCCAACTGGCGGTCGGCCCCGACCGGCGGCGCTGGACCTGGAGGAGGTCCTGCTATGGGCCGAGGATAAAATGGACAGGTCCATCGAGGCCGGCGGTCCCAGGGAATTAAACCGGGTTATAAGGAAGCGGCTTTGCGATATTTGCGCGGCGTCAGGCAAGGCCCTCGGAGAACAAAAGGACAACTAGCCCAAATCTTGCCACCGTACCATCCCGGTGCTACCATTACGTCCAAGCTACAATTGGAGGTATAGGCATGGCTCTCATATCCAACCTGGGCCACGTGGGCATTATCTGCGACGACTTCCTGAAGATGCGCGATTTCTACACCCGCGTTCTTGGCCTGACCGTAACCGATGAGGACCCCGACCGGGGCAGCTGCTTCCTCAGCGCCGACCCTGATAACGAACACCACGAGCTCAACCTGGGCTCCGCCAATGAGAATCGGCCCCGCACCCGCAACGTGGGCCAGGTATCCTTCATTGTTCCCAGCATGGAGGCCCTGCGGGAGCTGGACCGCCGGTTCAAGGAAGAAGGCACCACCATCCTGCGCACCGTTACCCACGGCATTTCCAACAGCATCTATTTCGAGGACCCGGAAGGCAACGTGGGCGAGGTCTATTACAAGACCGGCTACGTGGTCAAGCAGGGCTTCGGGCGGCCCATCGACCTGGAAAACCAGTCCGACGAAGAGATTATGTCCTTTGCCCAGAGCTTCGAGGCCACCGAAGGGCCATTCCAGGGCGCCAAGCTGCCGGTGGGCAGTTTCGATTAACCATCTGCACTTCAGGCACCGCTTTACTTTCACCGGGGCGGACCAGACAGCCGCCCCGGTTTTAGTTTGCCCTGCGTGAACGGTCGTGTCCCCGAGGACATTTCCAGCTATGGCATACAACTGAAACGACGTCCCCGGATGCTGGTCGACCTTGCCCGGAATACGTCCCCTAGGAGTAACCTTGGAACCGTAAATATTCGGACTGCCGAGTCACTGGGACAAGGCGTTCAAACAGCAAGACACCTGGACAACGGGGAGAAACCCCGGAATTTAGCCCGTCAACCCGCCTGCACAAGGAGATTCCCTGACTATGCCGGACTCTACCGGAGCCGCCCTCTCCGACCCCACGTCCCAGCAATCAATACCACAGGATCCGATAGCCGATTTCAGTGAATTGCCCCGTCGTATTCGGGAGCAAGGGTTGCTGGACCGGCAGCTTCGCTACTACACCATCAAAATGGTCTCTACCCTGGCCATGCTCAGCCTAAGCATCGCCTTTCTTATTCTGGTGGACAATTTCTGGTTCCAAATAGCCAGCGCGGCATTCCTGGCTTTTGTGTTTGGCCAGATAGGCTACATCGGCCACGACGCGGGGCACATGGGAGTCTGCCGGTCGGTACGGGGAAATCGCATAATAGGCTACGCTGTCAGTTTTCTCTTGAGCATGAGCCAGTCCTGGTGGCTTAACCAGCACAACCAGCACCACCGCAGCCCAAACGACCTGGACAATGATCCCCACACTCATATTCCGGTGTTTGCCTTCTCGGAGGAGAAAGCCATCCGCATGCGGGGAGTGCTCCGGTTCCTGGCAGCTTACCAGGCCTTCTACTTCGTGCCCATTCTGACCTTCGAGAGTCTGGCCCTCCGCTTTTCCAGCGCCCGGTTCCTGATGAGCAAGCGCAGCCCCAAGGCTCATTTTTCCGAGTTGGGGTTGATGGCGGTGCACTTTGCTCTCTACATTGGCCTGCTCCTCTATGCGCTCAATCCGTGGCAGGCAATGGTGTTCGCCCTGGTACATCAAGGACTGTTCGGGTTGTACTACGGGCTGGTCTTCGCTCCGAACCACAAGGGAATGTTGATCCTGGACAAGGAAGAGCCACTGGACTTCGTGCGCACTCAGGTGCTGACAACCCGCAATGTCAGGCCCAACTTTCTGGTCGATTTCCTTTACGGAGGGTTGAATTACCAGATTGAGCACCACCTGTTCACGATGATGCCAAGGAACAGGTTGGGAAAGGCGCGGCCCATTGTAATGGAGTTCTGCCAACAGCGGGGCATTCCCTATTACGAGACCGACATGCTAAGGTCGTACCGGGAGATTCTCAGCCACATGCACCAGGTTACTTCCGTTCTCCGGAATGGATCGAAGCCCCCGGCTACGGTGGTAGGCGGCGATTCTACGACCGCAAAAGCCGGTGTATCCGCCACGGGTTAGGAAAGTTGGTCGCTTCCGTCGAAAGGCCTGTCGTCGAAATCAGGCCTTCTCATTCTGGGCAACCAGGGAGCAATTCACTCCAAGGCATCCATGGCCCCTGCTGGCTTTACCAACGTTCCCTGCGCCAAGTATGATTGACCACAACCCTACGCGCATAATCAGGGAGGGCCGCAATGATCCTTGACGTTACCACCGCCGCCGGCGCCATGACCGGCGCCCGCTACATCGAAAGTCTCCGCGACGACCGTGAAGTTTGGCTGGACGGCGAAAGGGTGGCCGACGTGCCCAACCACCCCGCCTTCCGGGGCATGGTCAACGAACTGGCCCGCATCTACGATCTCCAGAACTCTGACGAGTTTCGCGACCGGATGACCTTCGTGTCCCCCGAAACGGGCAACCGTTGCAGCCTCTCCTGGCTGCTGCCCCGCTCCGCCGAGGACCTGAAACGCAAGCGCCTCAACAGCGAAATCTGGAACGAACAAAGCTGGGGCCAGCTTGGCCGCAGCCCGGACATCCTGGCCCCGCACATCACGGCCCTCTACGCCATCCGCGACTCCCTGGGTTCGGTGAAACACCCCAGGTGCGACTTCGGCGAAAACATCGCCAACTACCACCGCTTCTGCCAGGAGAACGATTTGTTCCTGACCCACGCCCTGGGCGATCCCCAGGTGGACCGGAGCCAGCAGCCCCAGAACGAGCAACGCAATGTCATCGAAGAGGAGCTGGCCCTCCATGTAGTTGAGGAGACCGGCGAGGGCGTCATCATCACCGGGGGCAAGCAGCTGGCCACCGCCGCGCCCATCAGCAACGAGACTTACGTGTCGCTGTCCGCCACCTTCCTGCGCCGCTCTGACCCCAAGTGCGTCCTGGCCTTCTCCATTCCAACCAACTCTCCGGGGATGAAGATACTCTGCCGGGAACCCGTTTCCCAGGGCTACGGCGGGTTCGGGCACCCGCTGGGCCTGAACTACGACGAGCAGGATGCCATGCTCTTCTTCGAGGAGGTGCTGGTGCCCTGGGACCGCATCTTCATGCTGTACGACTCGTCGCCCCTGGTGGCCCACCTCACCCGGCGCACCAACTTCCAGGGCTGGCCCAACCTGGTGCGCATCCACCAGCGCATGAAACTGATGACGGCCGTCGCCACCCTCATCGCCGAGGCCATCGGCGTCATCGAATACCGGGAGGTGTCCGCCAAGCTGGGAGAGATGGCCACCTACACCGAGATGTGGCGCCACGCCATGGACGGCATCGAGCACAACGCCTTCCTGACGGATGATGGGCTAATGTCCCTGGGCGATATGAACGCCATGAACATCTACTTCTCCCAGATGTCTGCCCGGATGGTGGAACTGCTGCGGGAGATTTGCGGGTCCGGCATTATCATGCAGCCCAGCGAAAAAGACCTGGCCAGCGCCGACCTGCGGCCTTACCTGGACCGGTACATGCGGGGCAAGGGCGTGGACGTGGAGTACAAGTCTCGCCTGTTCCGCCTGGCCCACGACCTGGCCGTGTCTTCCTTCGGGATGCGGCAGGAAATCTACGAATACTGGCACGGCGGCGACCCCAGCCGCAACCGAATAAACTTGATGCGCAACTACGACCAGGCCGACGTTATGGAGAGAATCAAGGAAATGCTTTCCCGGCCGTTGGCCAACGAGGGATAGAGTGCGCTTGCCCGGACTCCAGACAAGCACATTTCGGGGATTCGTTTGACCGCAGAGACACCGAGTACGCAGAGGAACGGGAAGACACTCCGTGCAACTCTGCGGCCTCTGCGCCTCTGCGGTGAGAGATGGGCTGAATAGCAGTGGAGGGGCCGGACGTTTCAATTAAACGGCGGTTGCCTCGACATGGTTTCCCCCCGCAATTTGTCCCCCTAAACTTTCCAATGGTATACTTTCTCCCGTGCATTCCGAATCAGGGACTTGGAAAGACCTTTTACTATGGGTGAAACTTTCAATCTGGTATCGTTGCCCCTCTCCCTATTCCAGGCTGGCGCCGGTGAGATTACCGAAATCCTCATCGTTCTCCTCATCCAACTCTCCATCATTCTTGCCGCAGCCAAGATCGCCGGCGAACTGGCAACCAGGTTCCTCAAGATACCCGCCGTACTGGCCGAACTGGGCGTTGGTGTTGCCATCGGCCCTTTTGCCCTGGGCGGCCTTAGCTTCTTCGGAGTCGGTCCCCTTTTCCCCATTCCCCTGGTTGACGGCAAGCCCGCCCCCATACCCGTCGGCAACGAACTGTACGCCCTGGCCCAGATTGGCTCGGTGGTGCTGCTTTTCGCCATCGGCCTGGAGACCAATCTCAAACAGTTCATCAAATACGCCGGACCGGCCACCGCCGTGGCCATCGGCGGCGTGGCGCTGCCCTTCGCGCTGGGTGTTGGCGCCACTGTGTTAATGGGATTTGACGGCGGCGGGGGATGGACTTCCCCGCAGGCCCTCTTCATGGGCGCCATTATGACCGCCACCTCCGTGGGCATTACGGCCCGGGTGCTGGCTGACCTGCACCGGCTGGACGACCCGGAGGGTGTGACCATCATCGCTGCCGCCGTGGTGGACGACGTCCTTGGTATCCTGGTCCTGACCGTGGTGGTTGGCATCAGCACCACCGACACCTTCACCATTGGGAGCGTGGGCTGGATCAGCTTCAAGGCCATTGGATTCTGCGTGGCGCTGACTGCGGTGGGAATATTGGTCGCCCCTTACCTGGAGAAGGTTCTGGAGAGGTTCAGTTCCACCAGCGCCCTGCTGTGCATACCCCTGGCCCTGGCCCTGCTGGCGGCCGGTCTTGCAGAGTTCTTTGGCCTGGCCTTCATCATCGGCGCCTTCTCCATCGGGCTGGCCCTGTCCACCACCCGGCTGGGACACCTGGTGGAAGCCGCCATGCTGGGCATTGTGGACTTCCTGGTGCCAGTGTTCTTCGTGGTGATGGGAATGCTGGTGGACGTAACTTCCATGCAGTCCGGCCTCGTATTTGGCCTGATAATCTCAGCGCTGGCCATCTTCTCCAAGGTGGTGGGCTCGGGCGGCCCGGCCCTGGTCAGCGGCTTCAACCTGCGGGGCAGCACTCGCATCGGCGTGGGCATGATGCCCCGGGGCGAGGTGGCCCTGATAATCGCCGGCATCGGCCTGTCCCACGGGATAATCGGCCAGGACCTGTTCGGTGTCAGCATCCTGATGACTGTCATTACAACCCTTATCGCGCCTACGTTGCTGGTGCCCCTGTTCCGCTCGGGCGGCAGCGGCCTGCGCAACAGCGGGCAGGAGGAACTGGAACAGGGCGCGGCCATAGCAGAAGGCGCCGAAGACTAGCCGCCCCTGAATTCACGAATCTGGCAAGAGGCGACCTTAAGCGGGAAAATCCTGAAGGAGAAACGAGGAAATATGATAGGGGTACTGACCCACCACTGGGCCAAGGCGGATAAGATTGAAGAGGCGAAGAGGTTGCTGGACGGCAACGGCGAGGCCCAGAGCAGGGCCCCCGGCTTCGGCGCCCGGGAAACCCTCTATTCCCTTTCAGACTCCACCAAGATTACCACCCTGGTTACCTGGGACAGCAACGAAATCTACGACGCCTGGCGCGCCAGCCCGGAGCGGGCAGTGGCCATGGCCGGGGCCGAGGAACTCTGGTCCCAGCCCCCCGAATCGGAGCGGTTCGAGGTGGCTTAGCCTGACAAGACCCTTGTCTCTGTGAAACTCTGCGTTCTCCGTGGCTCTGCGGTGAAAGCCACCTTGGCAAAGAGACGGGGTAACGGAACTGGGGAATCAAACCACGGTAATCCCGACGGGGTTTCCGACTGTTATGCCAGCAGACCAACCAGCCCGCCCTCCAGGTGCAGGTCGGCCAACGTGGTAAACCTGCCCAGCTTTTGGGCGCTGTAGGGATTGGCCAGGGGGAGCAGGCCCCCCAGCGATTCGGCAGTTTCCTGGGTGCTGCCGGGCACCAGCAACAGCGCGGCGTTGCGTTTCAGCGCCTCCACCCTTATGTACTCTGTGGGTTCCTCACCTCCCGTCAGCACCAGGAACCTGGTGTCGCACATCAGGCTGGCCATTTGAATATCCGGCCGGGCTGCCCTGG
>JAJEDS010000267.1 GCA_022821365.1 Dehalococcoidia bacterium
CCGGCTCTTTTCCTGCATTGGCCTTGACAAGCCACTCAAAGTCCCCCGCGTCCTGGTTTGCTCCGTGCACTGTTTCCGATAGCCCTTTCGGGTTCCCGTCTTCGCTGCACTCGGCTCAATTCGTGCGGTTACTTCCGTGAGCCGGACTCTGGCTTATACTGATGTGCTGGCAGATTTCAGCGTTTTCCTGTACATTGGGTTGGAAAATCGAAAAGCTTTTTGCTCCAATTCGTAACAGGGTCAGGCTTGGCTTTAAGGGTTACAAAATCAAGGTTTAACCAGAATTTAAACGACGATCAACGGGCAATTGTGCTGGAGGAGATATATGTACCTGTGTGTCCAGTTGCCTTTCAAAATTTAGGGAGAACCCATTGAAGGAAGCACAGCAAGACTATCGGGCCGTGTTTATCAGCGACACTCACCTGGGCTTTAAGGGGGCGCAGGCCGACCACCTGGCCCATTTCCTGGAAAGTCACCACAGCGATCAACTATATCTGGTAGGCGATATTGTTGACGGGTGGCGCATGCACCGCAAGGTCTACTGGCCCAGGATGCACACCCTGGTGATCCAGAACCTGCTGGCCAAATCCAACAACGGTACCAAGGTACACTACGTTGCGGGCAACCACGACGAGATGTTCCGTGGCTGGGCTGATTTCGGGTTCAGCCTCGGCAATATCGCGCTTTACAACGAGACCGAATACTATGGCATCGACGGCAAACGGTACCTGGTAATCCACGGCGACCTGTTCGATGACCTGATGCGCAGCAAAAGGGGACGCCGCCTGATGTCACTGGGCACCCGTATGTATGACGTCCTCCTGTCTCTGGACAGTAACGTCAACCAGGTGCTGTCTCTGTTTAACATTCCCCGCCAGAGTATCGCAGGTTTTGCCAAACGGCGGACCAAGGCCGCCGTGGGGTATATGCTCAAATATGAGGGGCTCCTTTCGGAGCATGCCCGGGCCAACCAGTACGACGGCGTCATCTGCGGGCACATTCACACGCCTGAAATAAAAGACATTGGGGAAACCAGGTACATGAACTGCGGGGACTGGGTGGAAAACTGCAGCGCGCTGGTGGAGCACCACGACGGTACCTGGGAGCTCCTGAAGTGGCGGACCGGTGGCTGACCGGCCGCGCCTGGCGCTGGTAACCGATGCCTGGCTACCCCAGATAAACGGTGTCGTCACCACCATGTCCAAGGTGGTGGACCTTCTGATCGAGGATGGGCTGGATGTATCCGTGGTTGAACCGTCCCTGTTCCGAACGGTAAAGATGCCCCGTTACGAGGAAATCCGACTCACGATTTCTCCGGTCAAGGCTTACCGCACTCTATCCCAACTGGACCCCGACCACGTTCACATCGCCACCGAGGGGCCGTTGGGAACCATCGCCCGGTTCTGGTGCCGGCGGCGAGGTTTCCGTTTCAGTTCCAGTTATCACACCCGTTTTCCCGAGTACGTGAGGGACATCTACGGCCTGCCTCCCGGGCCGGTTACCGCCTACATGCGGTGGTTTCACGGCGGAGCCGATTATACCCTCGTGCCCACCGCCGGTGTGAAGGAAGACCTGGACAGATCGGGCTTCAGAAACGTTCTGGTATGGAGTCGCGGTGTGGATACTGCCCTGTTCCATCCCTCCCGACGCGTGGAAGGGCTGCTGGGAACTCGGCAGCCCGGAGAGGTTTTCCTCGTATACGTGGGACGGGTGAGCAAGGAAAAGAGCATTGAAGACTTCTGCCGCCTGGCGGAACTGCCGGAATTTCGCTGCACCTTGGTGGGTGACGGCCCCCAGCGCGAGGAACTGGAAAAACGGTACGCGGACAGGATCAGCTTCGTGGGCTTCAAGCGAGGCGTTGAATTGGCCCAGTATTACGCTTCCGCCGACGTCATGGTATTCCCCAGCCGCACCGACACCTTCGGCAACGTGATTACCGAAAGCATGGCCTCGGGAACCCCCGTGGCCGCCTACCCCGTGATGGGACCCAAGGACGTAGTATCCGAGGGAGTTTCCGGGGCGCTGGACGAGGATCTGCGGGAGGCGGTCAAGCGGGCCCTGGCCTGCGACCGTCAACAGGTCAGGCGGTACGCGGAGAGTTTCTCCTGGACGGCCTGCACTGAACTGTTCAAGGAAACCCTGCCATCCAACAACGGCCGCACCCAACGCTGAGAAAGTGTCTGCGTGCTGCAACTCCAGGAACTACGCTTGCTGATTTGCGGCCAGACCGAGGCAGTTGCCCGACAGGGCCAGGTTTTGGGATTAACCTGGTTATGGCCAGGCTTAAGCCTTAACAAAGGGGGCTTTGGTTCGGGCGTGCTGGCGGCAAAAAAAGAGGCTGGAGCGGGTGATGGGAATCGAACCCACGTAGCTAGCTTGGAAGGCTAGAGCTCTACCACTGAGCTACACCCGCCGACGGAAAAGGTGGTACAGTCCCAACATTATAAACCCACCGGCGGACTTTCTTCCAGTCGAAAATTCGCTCAGCTTCCAGCCTAAGGGAGACACGCCGGGTGTCGCCGTACGGCCTTGCGGAAATCCATCAAAGGCCGGAACGAAGGGCAAAGACTACGGCCAAAAATGCAACGCCATCATTACCAATCCAGGCGCTTCCGAAGGTGAATCTCCATGCTGAACACCCGTTTTACTGAACTGCTGGGCCTCACCTACCCCCTGATGTCGGCCCCAATGAGCAATCACAGCGGCGGCCAATTGGCTGCGGCGGTGTCCAAGGCCGGCGGTCTGGGCACCTTTGGCGGCACCAATGACCTGGGCCCAGACTGGTTCAGGGAGCAGCTGGCCTATATACGAACGGAAACCGACCGCCCCTTTGGCGTAGGCTTTATAACCCAGCTGATAGAGGTGGACCCCACCAACTTTGAGATTGTTCTGGAGGAGAGGGTCCCTGTCATCATATTCTCCTTCACTGACCCAATGCCCTGGCTGGGCCGAGCCAAAGCCGCCGGAGCATTTACCATCTGCCAGGTGCAGTCTCTGGAACTGGCCGAACTGGCGGCGGCCGGCGGCGCCGATATGCTGCTGGCCCAGGGCAACGAAGCCGGAGGCCACACCGGCAGCATGAACCTGCTGCCCCTGCTGGTGGACCTGGTGGAACGCTATCCGGACATGCCGGTACTGGCCGCCGGGGGCATTACCACTGGCCGCGCCCTGGCATCCGTACTGGTCGCAGGCGCACAGGGCGCCTCCCTGGGTACCGCCCTGCTGGCCACTCCTGAAGCAGTGGAGGTACCTGCTGCCTTCAAGGAGAAGATTCTGCTATCTGACGGACAGGACACCATTTTCACCCGATTCTACGACCTGCTCGGCGCCAGGCCCTGGCCGGAGGGCATTGCCGGAAGGGTGTACAGCAACCGTTTGGTCAGGGAGTGGGACGGTAGGGATGCGGAAGTCCTGGCCCAGCGGGAAGAACTGGCATCAGACGTAGCAGCCGCCCGCGCTCGCCAAGACCCGGAGGTGTCGTCGGTCTACATGGGCCAAGGAGCGGGTCATGTGCAGACCATTCGTCCTGCTGCGGAGGTTGTGCGGGCGATTTCCGAAGAGGCGGAAGGGATCATCCGCAAATTTGCGGGAGTGACAACCGAGTCCTAGACGGGGCCGACCAACGAAAGTTAAGGCCCGGTCGCGCGACCGGGCCTTATGGCGCCATCGTCCAAATCAACCCTACACCTTCGCAGGCACCGCGCTGTTGGCGCGGGTCACCGAGGTGACGCTTTTCACTCCTTCCAGCTTGGCGAAAAGCTTGCCCAGTTGCTCCAGGCCGGTGGTATGCAAGGTCAGTTCCATGATTACCGTGCCGTCCGTCCGTTCCTGGGTAACGACTGAGGCGATGTTGACCCGCTCCTCGGATACTCGGACGGTTACGTCGCGCAGCAGGCCAACCCGGTCGTAGGCCTCGATGCACACCCGCACCGGATACAGTTCCCTGGCCTCGCCCCATGAAACGGGGACAATGCGTTCCGGTTCGTCCTCGTTGAGCAGACTCTTGCAGTCGTGCTTGTGTACCGTTACGCCCCGGGCACGGGTGACGAAGCCGGAGATTTCGTCGCCAGGAATGGGGTTGCAGCAGTTGGCCATGCGAGTAAGCAGGTCGCCCACCCCCAGCACCGATATGCCCGAACTGGGGCTGGACAGGGGCATGTTCAGCTTGGGGTGGGGAAGTTCCGGTTCGGGATGAACGGCCTGGGAAAGCCGGTGGGCCAACTGACCCTCGGTGAAATTTCCGGAACCCAGGTTGACCAATAGATCGTCCATGGTCTCGAACCGCACCAGGCCCAGTACTTCCTTTTCCTCCAGGTCCAGGTTCAGGCGGCGCAGTTCCTTGCGAAGCTTGTCCTTGCCCCGCTCGATATTGCTGCCCCGGGCCTGGTGGTTGAACCACTTGCGCACCTTCTGGCGGGCGCTGGCCGACTTGACATAGCCCAGGTTGGGGTTCAGCCAGTCGGGACTGGGGCCCCGGTTGGACTTGGTGGTCATGATCTCGACGGTGTCGCCGTTCTGCAGCGGTGTATCCAGGCTTATCAGGCGGCCGTTGACCTTGCCTCCCATGCAGTGGTGGCCAAGCTCGGTGTGAATCTTGTAGGCAAAGTCCACGGGAGTGGATCCCGCGGCCAGTTCAACGATGTCGCCCTTGGGGGTATACACAAAGACCTGGTCGCGGAAAATGTCCTGCTTGACCGACTCAATAAAGTCTTCCGTTTCCGCCGCCTCCCGCTGCCACTCCAGCAACTGGCGCAGCCAGGTCATCTTCTCCTCGAATTTCAGGTCCCTGGCCCGGCCCTCCTTGTAGCGCCAGTGGGCGGCCACGCCGTACTCGGCCACCTGGTGCATATCCGTGGTCTTGATCTGCACTTCCAGGGGCTGCCCTCCCTGGCAGATTACCGTGGTGTGGAGGGCCTGGTACATGTTTTCCTTGGGGGTGGCGACGTAGTCGTCGAACTGTCCGGGGATGGGACTCCACACCTGATGCACCAGCCCCAGTGCCCGGTAGCAGTCGCTTTCCGACTCGACGACTACCCGCAGGGCGTACAGGTCCAGGATGTCCCGTAGTTCCTTGCCCTGGGCGGCGTACTTCTGCATCTTGTTGTGGATGCTATAGATGCCCTTGGGCCGACCGTACACCTCGGCCTGAAGATCGGCGGCGCTTAGCACTTCGCGCAGCCCCTCACAAAGCTGCTCGACGTACTCCTCCCGCTCGGCGCGGCGCGCAGCCAGCATGCGGGAGATTTCCCGGTACCGGTCCTCGTTCAGGTGCCTGAACGCCAGGTCGTCAAGCTGCCACTTTATCTCCCAGATGCCAAGCCGATGGGCCAGCGGGGAGTAGATGTCCAGGGTTTCCTGGGCAATAGCCTTCCGCTTGGCCGGGGGCAGGGCGTCCAGGGTTTTCATATTATGCAGGCGGTCCGCCAGCTTGATGAGCACCACCCGGATGTCCTCGGCCATAGCCACCAGCATTTTGCGGAGGCTTTCGGCGTACAAACGGTCCGGGTCATCGGCCGGGTACAGTGAGGCTGCATCGGAGCCGGGCAGACGGTAGTCCATACGGGTCAGCTTGGTAACCCCGTCCACCATCTTGGCAACCTCGGGGTCGAAGGCCCGGCTGATGTCCTCATAGGTAACGCCGCAGTCCTCCATTACGTCGTGGAGGAGCGCGGCGCAGATGGTGTGGCAGTCCAGGTTCAGGTCAGCAAGAAAGGAGGCAGCCTGTAGCGGGTGGACAATATAGGGTTCACCCGACTTTCTCATCTGCCCGTTGTGGCATTCTTCGGCATACAGGAAGGCCCGTTCGATCTGGGCTACCGAATCCCCGGGAAGGTAGCGGGAAGCTTTGTCCAGGAGGTCGTTAGCCTCCTTTACCTCTACCCCATGTTTCATAATCCTTACTACTTCACTTTCAAGGATAATAATACTTGCCGCTGGCCAAAGTCCATACCATTTTTGACGGGAATTTGCGTGGTTTTGGCGTTCTACAACAGCGGGCAACAACAACAACGGCCGTTAGCCTGGTTGCGGCCTGACCTGTGGGAAGCCTTAAACCACTCCTTGCCCAGCAAAAGGCGACCCAATCGCCCTAACCGCCTTGTTCCACCCGGTCAAAGCCGGTCCGGTAGGGCTTGATGTCCTGCACCGGCGACCCGTACTGGGCATCCAGGCCGGTTACGTTAATGACATTATCCTCCACCGACACTATATTTGCCACCGTTGCGGCAATGGCGTTGGGGCGGTACTGGCTCCGCGTGGCGAAGACGCCGCGCAGGGGATTGGCCGGGTTGTGGCCGGGGTGCAATTGCAGCTCATACTCCGTGGCCCGGTGCAGGTTAAAGAGCACAAGGATATGCTGCTCCTCCTCCAGCCCCATCAGCCCGGGGGCCATTTCGGGCCGCAACACGATGCGCGAAGGCCGCTTCCGCATCTCGTCCGACGGCGCGTACCCGGCAAACTCGCTCTCCACCCAGCCTACCGGGGTGAAGGTTACGCCATGTTCGTGTGCTCTGCTTTCCGAGTCAGTCACAACATCAATCCGTTATTGATCATTAGTACCCATTTTTCGATAATGGCAGTTGACCGGTTAAGCAAGCATCAGCCGGGCGCCCTTTGGTTCCGGCACCGGGTCGCCAAACTCACGGGCGGTATCGATCCAGAGGCCCATAGCATCCTGTATGTTGCAGAGCGCGTCTTCCTGCGTGTCGCCGTGGGCCATGCAGCCAGGGAGTTCGGGTGCTTCCGCAACGGAAACGCCATCGGCATTGCTCCAGTAGATTATAACTTCATACTTATACTTTAGGGTTGCCCTCTGGAACCGGGCGTATTGCCCGTTTACATTCCTGGATGAGAACGAGCTAAACGCCCGCCGACACCGGCGCCAGCGATGCCAGCCACTCCAGCACCCTGGCCGAAGCCTTGTCCATGCTGTTCAGCAGGGAGTGGTTGCCGCCGGGGACTATGTGGTATTCGGCCCTGGGACTGTTCACTGCGGCGGTTATCATGTCCTGGGGACAGTCCTTCAGCCGCGTGTGAGTCTCCTGTTCGCCGCCCATTACCAGCATGGGGACTTTGATCCTGGGAGAAAGGGCAACCAGGTTGTACCGTTCCGCAGGCCCGTGCTTGTCGAGGTACGAGGCGGCGCTGAACATCTGGGCAATGGGGAACCGGACCTCCATAAGTTCCAGGGCCCGGTCCTCGGCCTCCATCTGGTCGGCCCGCTCGATGATGCTCCGGAACTCTTCGGCGTCCTCCGATTGCATGTAGTAGGAATAGGACAGGCGCACCGGCGAAATGGGAATAACGGTAGCTATCCGGTCGTCATCCTCGGTGGCGGCGTAATAGCCCACCTTGACCGCGCCCATGCTGTGGCCCAGCAGGCCGATGCTGCGGTAGCCCTTCTCATACAGGTAATCTATGCCGGCCCGCAGGTCGTAGCGGCTGTTGTCCAGGATTTCCAGGGCGTTGCCGTAGTATTGGCCCGAACCCTGGGGCGACCAGACGGTGTCGTGTCCCTTGGTGTTGATGGCCAGGCAGGCGTAGCCCTGGTTTCGCAGGTCTTCGGCCATGGCCTTGGTGGCAACCCGGTAGAAACTGCCGCCGGAACCGTGGATTAGCAGCATTGCGTCCACCGGACCCTTGGGTGTAACCCCGGCAGCGGGTTCGCAGAATATTCCGTCCAGCGTCGTACCGTCGCCGGTGGTAATGGTTATCAAGTCAACTAGCATGGAGAGCTACCTCCCTGTCACAGGAAAATTGGCCCGGGATGGTGCAATTCTAGGGCAGCGATAGCCGGGACGCAATCAGGGATGGTGGTCCACCATGAATTGAGAGACGAAACTGCCAGGAAAGTGACGAACGCACTTCGGGGCCATTGCGGCCTCAGGGGCTTCGAATTGGTGGAGAAAGGTCTAGTCCAGCAGGGGAATGCGGCCCCAGGTGATAGAGTCGGGGTCCTCGGAGGCGCCCTGTTCCCGGGCCAGTTCCCGTATATGTAGCAGGGTGGCGTTGACTTCCGGAGTCAGCATGACCCAGTCCGGCTCTTCCGGGAACCAGTAGGGCGAGTTGATGCGGACCACCTTGCCCTCGGCGGCGTTGAGGTAGATGCCAAATTTCGACAGGTGCTGCATGGGTTAGAATTCGACCTCATCCCCGGCCCTTCTCCCTGGGGGAGAGGGAAGGAACCAGTAAATTGCTTCTCTTCTAAAGAGGAGTTCGCAGCGATGCCGTTCAGGGAATAACAGGTTCCACCAGGATGGTCTCGTCCCGGCTGGGGCCGGTGGAGATAATCTGCACCGGGCAGCCCACCAGTTCTTCGATTCGGTTCACGTAGGCCCGGGCGTTGTCAGGCAACTGGTCAAGGGACGTGGCGCTGGCGGTAGGATTGTCCCAGCCCGGCATTTCTTCATACACGGGTTCGCACTGCTCAAGTATTCGCGTATCTGAGGGGTAGCGCTTTACGTCCTGTCCTTCAACACGGTAACCGACGCAAATCTTCACCGACGGGAACCCGTCCAGAATATCCAGGCGGGTCAGCACCATGCCGGTAAGGCCGTTCACCTGCTGGCTGTACCGGCCAGCGACCGCGTCGAACCAGCCAACTCGGCGGGCGCGCCCCGTTGTAACCCCGAATTCATTCGCCATTTCCCGCCAGGCATCGGCAGCCTCCCCGAATACCTCGGTGGGCATGGGACCGCCGCCCACCCGGGTGGAATAGGCCTTGTAGACACCCAGGACCCCCTTGATGGCCTGGGGATTCAGCCCCAGCCCGGTGCAGGCGCCGCCGATGGATGGGGAAGACGAGGTTACGTAGGGATAGGAACCATGATCCAGGTCCAGCAAGGTCCCTTGGGCGCCTTCCAGGAGGATGTTATTGCCTGCGTCCAGCAGGTCCTGCACCAACTGTTCCGTGGGATGAACGTATGGACGCAGCCGGTTGCCCCACTCCAGGGCTTTTTCCATCACTTCTTCGGCATCCAGGGCTTCCCCTTCGTAAACGGCAGTGATCAGCTTGTTCTTGATGTTAAGGGTTTGCTCAAGGCGGGGGCGCAGGGACTCGGGCTCCAGCAAGTCGCCGATGCGAATCCCCATTCGAGCAGTCTTGTCCATATACGTAGGGCCGATGCCCCGTCCGGTGGTGCCGATCGCTGCTTCGCCACGGGCCCTCTCTTCCAGGGCATCCAGCGCAACATGGTAGGGCATTATTACGTGGGCCCGGTCGCTGATGAACAGCTTGTCGGTATCCATGCCCCGCTCTGCCAGTTCGCCGATTTCTCCCAGTAGCGATTCGGGGTCCACCACCACACCGTTGCCAATTATCCCGTAAACGTCGGGCCAGCAGATGCCGGAGGGGACTAAATGAAGCTGAAACTCGCCCTTGTCGTTGACCACGGTGTGTCCCGCGTTGTTGCCACCGGCATACCGGACCACACCGGAGACGCGTCCGGCCAGGTAGTCAATTACCTTGCCTTTCCCTTCGTCTCCCCATTGTCCACCAATTACGGCAAAAGCCGGCATCGTGCCTCCATTACATACGAACCTTGTCCGCCTCCCTCAATCGAGGCGGACACCGTCGGGGAGTATAACAAAAAGGGGTGTCAATGGAAAGGGTGGCAACGTCTATGGGGCGCCCCGCTACGATACCTCGCGGTGCACAGTAGACAGGCCGGAGTATAATGAGCGCATGACCACAATCAATACCATTGAAGACTTGGCGCGAATTCTCAGGGAGCAGCCCACCTGGGCGGATGCGCTGCGCGCGCTCATATTGAGCGAGGACCTGCTGGACCTTCCAGCGCGGCTGGACAGGTTTATAGAAGAGCAGCAGCAGGTTAACCGGGAACTGCGCCAGTTCAACGAAGAGCAGACACAAGTTAACGAGGAATTGCTCCAGTTTAGGAACGAGCAGATCCAGTTCAACGAAGAGCAGCGGCAGTTCAATAGGGGAGTAATCCAGCGGCTGAACTCTATAGAGGGACGACTTGGGAACCTGGAAGGTGGTGACTACGAGAGGAGAAGTCGTTCCAGGGGTTTGGCTCGGTCGATGCTGGTGCTGGGGTTCGAGTCTCCCTACATTGCCCTGACCCAGGAGGGCGTTATCGACCCCCGTTTCACCTCCACTGTTGAACGAGCGCTCAGGTCAAGCAGGGTCACGCGGGAGCAGATGGGCGACCTGTACGACGCCGACCTGATCATTTCTGCCAACGAAAACCGGCACGCTGTTATTGAGGTTTCAATAACTGCCGATACTGACGATATCCGTCGCGCCAAGGACAGGGCGGGTATCCTGGCGAGTATAACTGAGGGAGACGTCCGGGCCGTTGTAATCACCGCCAACCTGAGGGGTCCGCAAAGTAGACAAGCCGAATCGGAGGATGTGACCGTGTTCCTGGCTCCATAGTGTTTCTATCATCCGGTGGTAGTGCAGAAGAGTTTCACGGGGCAGCCGTCGTGGCTGCCCCTGCTTTATCTCCAACGAGACTGTCCCAATCTCAACCCCTCTGCCGTCAAGTATAATGGCGCCGTCCCCAACACTTTCACACCAGGAGGCCGGCCATGAAGACTATCGAACTGGACTTCAGCAAACAGTGCGGCGACGAACCCGACAAAGGCCACAACCGCTGGCATCCCGATATTCCCCCCGCCGTGGCCGCGGATCCCGGCGAGGAAGTGGTGATGCAGACCCGCAACGCCTTCGATATGCAGATCACTCCTTCGTCCCAGGCCATTGACCTCCTCAACGCCGACCTGAACCTGGTCCATCCCCTGACCGGGCCGGTATACGTCAACGGAGCGGAGCCTGGCGACCTGCTGCAGGTGAACATCCTGAGCATCGACCCGGCAAGCTGGGGATTCACCACCATCCTGCCCGGGTTCGGGTTCCTGCGCGACCTGTACACCGAACCCTACATCGTCCACTGGGAGATGAGCGACGGTTTTGCCCAGTCGGAGCAGCTGCCCGGCGTGCGGGTGCCCGAGGCCTCCTTCATGGGCACCATCGGGGTTGCTCCCTCCAGGGCCCTGCGCCAGGAAATCCTGTTGCGGGAAGACGAACTGCTGCGTCGGGGCGGCATGGTTGTAGGCCCGACCCCGGAAGGCGCCGTTCCCGCCCAGGAACCCTTTGCCAGCGAGGGGCTGCGTACCATACCGCCCCGGGAGAACGGCGGCAACGTGGACATCAAGCAGCTGACTGGCGGCACCCGCCTGTATCTGCCCGTCTTTGCCGAAGGGGCGCTGTTTTCGGCCGGGGACGCCCATTACGCCCAGGGAGATTCCGAGTGCTGCGGGACGGCCATCGAGATGGACTGCACCCTGCACGTGAGCTTCGAGGTGCGGAAGGGCGAGGCCTCCGGCCGGGGCATCAACTTCCCTTACTTCGAGCGGGACGACTACTTCACCGCGCCGGACATGGCCGCGCCCCGCCGGTTCCTGGCGGCCACCGGCATGTGCATCGCCGACGGGACCAACGAATCGGAGCACGCAACCTTGGCCTCGCGCCAGGCCCTCCTGAACATGATCCACCTGCTGATGGAACGGGGCTGGACGCGGGAGCAGGCCTACTGCATCTGCAGCGTGGCGGTGGACCTGAAGGTAAGCGAGGTGGTGGACGTGCCCAACTTCGTGGTCACCGCCTTCCTGCCGCTGGACATTTTTGTGGATTGACGGAATAAACTCCGTTTACTACACACCGCCGCACCCCGCGTTGACACTCAAATCCGGCCAAGTCTATAGTACCCTGCACCCCTTTTCCATCGGAGGTACCTCGTGGCCGGTAATGGCGCCTATGACCTTCTTATAGTTGGCGGAGGCTTGGCCGGAATGACGGCCGGGATGTACGCCGCCCGCTACGGCCTCTCCACTGCTCTCGTCGAGCAGATGATGGGGGGCGCCC
>JAJEDS010000268.1 GCA_022821365.1 Dehalococcoidia bacterium
CCTCCACCTGGCCCAGACTGGCTTCTCCTCCCATTCCCTCTCCTCCCGTCCACAACTTCTTCCCTACCTTCTATAGCCTACTTTAACCCCTTCCCTCCCTTTCTACCTAATTTGTTGGAACAGATGGTTTCAAACCCGCCCTTAATCCGGGGATTACCCTCGAATCTTCACCAGGCCATTAGTGCAAATTCGTGCCCATTCGTGGATAAAATCACTCAAACAGAATGACGCTCCGCGCCACGTTGCCGCCCTTCATGTCGGCGAAGGCCTCGTTTATCTGCTCCAGCTTCATGTGCTGGCTCACCAGTTCGTCCAGCTTCAGCCGCCCCTGCAGGTAGAACTCCACGTATCTGGGCATGTCAGTGCGGAACCGGTTCGACCCCATGCTGCTCCCCTGCAGCTTGCGCTCCCGCCGCAGGAACCCGCCGGCGTCAATCTCGATCATTGTTCCCTCGGGAATCATCCCGATGACAGTGGCCGTGCCGCCGGGGCGCAGCATCTGGTAGCACTGCTCCGCTGTCTGCTTCAGGCCGATGGCCTCGAAGGAGTAGTCCACCCCGTCGTCCGTCAGGTCCCGAATCCGCTCCACCACGTCTCCGCTGGAGGCGTCAATCACGTCGGTGGCCCCGAACTCCCGGGCCATGGTCAGCTTGGTCTCCACCGTGTCCACCGCGATGATGCGCAGGGCTCCGGCCAGGGCCGCCCCCTGGATGCAGTTCAGGCCCACGCCGCCGCAGCCTACGACGCAAACGGTACTCCCCGGTTCCACCGCCGCCGTGTTCAGCACTGCGCCCAGGCCGGTAGTCGCCCCGCAGCCAATCAGGGCCAGGCGGTCCATGGGCACATCCTCCCGCACCTTTACACAGGCATTTTCGTGCACCAGCATCAACTCGGCGTAAGAGCCCAGTTGCGCCATCTGGGTTATGCCTTCCCCGTCCTTCCGCAGTCTCGGCGGCTGGTCGGCGCTGCGCACCACGTCGGTACGGGTACAGAGGACGGGCTGCCCCCTGAGGCAGAATTCGCAGTGCCCGCAGAAGACGGAAAGACACATGATTACCGTATCCCCAGGCTTCAGGTAGTAGACCTGTTCGCCCACCGCCTCAACTATGCCGGCGGCTTCGTGCCCCAGGATGGCAGGCTTGGCGATGCTGTAGCTTCCCTCCACGTAGTGAAGGTCGCTGTGGCACACTCCGCTGGCCCCGGTGCGTATCAGTACCTCCCGGGGACCCGGGGTATCCACCTGGACCTCTTCCACTTCCAGGGGTACATTTACCTCGCGCAGAACGGCAGCTTTCATAGCCGCACCTCCTGTTATTTTAGTTTGTCCACGAAGGGACACGAAGAATCACGAAGGTTTTTCTATAGTCGCCCACTACGGCAAAAGGGTAAATTTGGTCAATATCCCATCAGACTTTGGTCTGGCGGCGGGGATTTTTCCGCCCGGTCTTGAGCTTCGTTCCCACCTCGCGCTTTACCCGCCCGGCCAGGCAGTGGTCGTACTCGGCCAGAAAGTCCTTCACCGCCTCCCGGTCATGGGGCATGACCACCCTCAATGCCCAGGACAGGGCCTTTACCACCATTTCCTCCCCATCGTCGGCCAGCATCCGGCATACGGCCACGGTCCGGGCCACGTCGTCGGTACCTCCCCGGGCCTTCAGGTTCAGCGCCACGGTGCTTACCAGGGCAGCCCGTCGCCACCAGCGGTCCGCCGACCTGGCCCAGGTGTGAACATCGTCATCGCTGATCTGCCCCTTGCGCCAGGCCACGCCCGACAGGTAAAGGGAAAACACGTCCACCGAGTCCCAGCTATCCAGTCCACGGCCCAGCCGCTGGAGAGTCTCCAGGTTAAGCGACGCCAGGGTTGGCCGGTGGTAGTGGACGACTTCGTAGCCCACCCATCGCAGGTCCGGTTCCCCGTCCCGCAGCGACCGTTCCACTATAACCAGGGCCAACGCCAGGACTGACTCAGGATTGGCGCGGGCCACCTGGCGGCTCAAGTCCCTTCTGATGGGCCGGATGGTCGGAACGGAACGAACCGGAAGATTGCGCACCTTCAGGAACAGGTCGTCCACTAAAACGCTGGAACCCGGCATTGCTTCGGATCAAGCCTTTCGCTTGGATGGGATTTGGTGAAGGCCCGCGAGAGTTGGGGGGATTGTAGCAGAATTGAAGTGGGGTTGAGCTAACGGGTAACTGGTTTTCGGCTGGGTCTGAATTCGACTGGCCTGGTTTGAGGGACAGATGGTCGACATATTCAATAGTGCGTGTTAGCGCTCGCTAACCGATCCAAAACCGGGCTTTTTGGAGCAATCCACCGTATTTGACAGCGGCCAGGCCCAATGATAAATTGTTCAACGGATTATCACCAAACCAAATGATTACATTTAGGGATAAGCCAACGGCTGTAGGCCGGGCGCAGTTGTCCCCGGGAGGAATAAATTGCCCCGCTACGATTATCAATGTACCAGTTGCGACCTCCAGTTTGAGCTGGTCCAGAGCTTCAAGGAAGCCGGTTCCGGCAGTTGCCCCGAGTGTGCTGGCGAGGGCAGGCGGGTATTCCACGCTGTGCCCGTAATCTACAAGGGTTCTGGCTTCTACACTACCGACTACGGGCGGCCCAAGTCCCCGCCCTCGGAAACCAAGGAAAAGGAAGGCTCCAGCGCATCGGAGAGCAAGTCTTCCGGTTCATCCAACGGTTCCTCATCCTCCGAATCCAGGAGCGAGTCCACGCCGGCGGCAGCCGAAACATCAGCCTAGTCTCTCAACCCTGCCACGATATAGCTCCCCACAGGCCCAGATTCACTTCTGGGCCTGCGCTTTTGGTTGGCGGACTCTCGACAGCGAAGAAACAGAGAGGTGATTGAATTGAGGGCCTTGATTCAGCGGGTAGCCAGCGCGTCCGTTACTGTGGAAAGCCGGGAAGTGGGAACCATCGGGCCGGGGCTGATGGTGCTCCTGGGAGTATCCGCCGAAGATAGCGAGTCCGACGCTCAGTACCTGGTGGACAAGACGGTCAACCTGCGCATCTTCGCCGACCGGCAGAACCGCTTCAACCTGTCCGCCCTGGACACTGCAGCCCAACTGCTGGTGGTGAGCCAGTTCACCCTCTACGGCGATACCCGCAAGGGCCGCCGCCCCGATTTTACCGCCGCCGCGCCGCCCGACCAGGCCCAGCGCCTCTACGAACACACCGTTGACCTGTTCCGGGCGAAGGGCCTCACCGTGGCCACCGGAGTCTTCCAGGAATATATGCAGGTCTCCCTGCAAAACGACGGGCCGGTAACGCTGATGCTCGACAGCGCTGACCGCCACCGGCCTAGAAGGTGACTACCTCGGGTACCAACCCATTCCCTGGTAGTACCCGCGAAGATATGCGATCTGCCCGCCGTGGGCCACGTTGTCCCAGGTGCGCTGGCCAATGGCCGAACCCACCGAGCGGGCCTCAGTGATCGGCGGGATGACGATGGGCTTCTCCAGGTCTTCCAGCGTCACCGAGGCCAGGTACTCGGACGCCTGGGCCTTTACCGCCTCGTAGTACCCCAGTTGCGCTTCCACCGGGGGCGGCTTCCACGCAGCCACTTGCTCCGCCGTCCAGCCTACGCCGCGCTCGTCCGGGTTGGCCGTCATACCATATTTCTCGTGCCAGCCGTCCCTGATCCACAGCTGCGGAGTTTCCAGCAGGTAAGTGTTCAGCAGGGTGTCCCAAACCCGGTTCATGTGCCACAGAATCCAGGATATGGAATTGGACGACTCGTTGGGGCGACGGTTCATGGTCTCGTAGTCCATGCCTTCCAGCGCCCGGTCAACCATATCCCAGTTGCGCTCCAGGGCGGTGACAATGCCGTCGGTTACGGGCATTCCAGCCCCTCCTCAGTTTGGATTTTTACAAAGAGACTCGGAGACTCGGAGGAAATGCGAGAGCATCTTTGTTTCTCCGCTTCTCTGTTTCTCTCTGTGAAAACCTCCTGTTAGTCAACAATCTCCGCCTTTGCGCCCTCAGGCAGTTCCACCTCAAAGGCGGTCAGAATCTGGCCCACCAGCAGGTAGTGGCCGATGAGGCCGGTAATGTCAACCGTGTTCTGGGTGCCGAACCGCTCCATCACGGCGTTGAAGGTGGCGTCGCTGATCTTGCGGTTTTGCAGCAGTTCCTGCACGTACTTCACCACCAGGGCTTCGTCCCCGGACAGGCCCTCCGGGGCGGTGCCGCGGGCTATTGCGCCGATGGTATCCTCGGTTACGCCGTGCCCCCGGGCCAGGCGGGCATGGGCAGCGAACTCGTACTGGTTGCGAATCTCCCGGGCCGTGGCGATGATAATTACTTCCTTCAGTGCCTCGGGAATATCAAAGTCAAAGCGGACGTAGGTGCCGGTGTGGGCCACCCGGGCCGCCAGCTTGGGGCTGTGCAGCAGCACGCCGTAGGGCCCGCGGACGCTGCCCCGGCTGCCGACGATTTCGTCAAAAAAGTGCTGGTCATCCGGAGAAAGTTCTTCCCTGGTTACGTTGGGTAGTCGCGCCATTGCTGTCTTCTCCTTTTCTTCAATTCTATTCAGAAGATTCCAGGTAGCCCGGGCCCCATCGCCCCGGCAATTATGCCCACGACGGGCGCCCGCTGAAATAACTTTAGCTTAGGGAAACTCCAGGTCCAGGCTGATGTCCAGGGCCTGCGTCGAGTGGGTCAGACCTCCAATCGAAATCAGGTGGACGCCCGTTTCAGCCACGGCCCGCACCGTGTCCATGTTAATTCCGCCCGAGGCCTCCACCACCGCCCGCTCTCCGATAATGTCCATAGCCTCCTGCATCATCGGCACGGGCATATTATCGAGCATAATGATGTGGGCCCCGGCGTCCAGGGCTTCTTTGACCCCGGTCAGCGACTCAACCTCCACTTCCACCTTGACGGTGTGGGAGGCTTTCTCCAATGCCAGCCTCACCACGTCACCCAGGCCCATTTCCCGGGAACCCAAAGCCTCAATGTGATTGTCCTTGATCAATATACCATCGGCCAGGTTCAGGCGGTGATTGTGGCCGCCGCCCATGCGCACCGCGTACTTGTCCAGGTACCGGTGGCCCGGCGCCGTCTTCCGCGTATCCACAATGCGGGCGCGGCAGCCGTCGATGGCCTGCACGTAGCGGTTGGTGTCGCTGGCGATGCCACTCATACGCTGCATGAAGTTCAGGGCAATCCGCTCCGCCCGCAGAATGCTGCCCGCCGAACCCTCAACCCTGGCGATTTCAGAGCCGTGGTCCAGGGCGTCGCCGTCGGCCATCAGCGGCTCAAACAGCAGGCCCGGGTCCACCCGGTGAAATACCGCCTCCGCCACGTCCAGCCCCGCCAGCACGCCCACGGCCTTGGCCCGCAGTATGCCCACTCCCGTAATGTCCGGCGGTATCAGCAGTCCCGTGGTTGGATCGTTGAAAGTCTCGTCCTCGGTCAGGGAGGCGTCGATCAGGTTGTACACCTCCGGGGGCAGTTGGCTCATGCTTCTACCTCCTCTTGGGTCAGCGCCACGTGCTTCTCCCACTGGGGGCTGGTTTCGGGAAAGTCCTGCCGGTAGTGGGAACCGCGGCTTTCCTGCCGCAGCAGGGCCGATTCCACCATTAGCCGGGCCAGCAGGACCATATTGCCCAGTTCCCAGGAAGGCCGGTCGTCCGGCGCCGGCATCATCCGCTGCCAAAGGTTAAGTATCCGGGCGGACAGCAGCAGGCGCGAACCGGTGCGGTTGATACCGGCGTTGCGCCAGGTCAGTTCCTGCAGATTCTCAAGATTTGGTGCGGGCATGGTGGCGCAGACCGGCGCCCGTTCCGGTATCCGCCTCAACAGTAATTCTTCAGAATCGGCATCCACCGGCTCAGGCGCCTGGCCGAGGCTGCTGGCCACCAGGCGGCGCGCGAAAACCAGGGTGTCCAATAGCGAGTTGCTGGCCAGCCGGTTCGCCCCGTGGACCGCGGAGCAGGCAGCTTCCCCGCAGGCGTACAGGCCGGGGACGTTGGTGCG
>JAJEDS010000206.1 GCA_022821365.1 Dehalococcoidia bacterium
TGGCGGCTATGCGGTCGGCGCCGGTGATGACGCAGCTTATTTCGCCCCGTTGCATCATTATTCCGGCGGCCGAATCCACCATCAGCGTTGCGGGAATGCCCAGCTGCTGGAACTCCCAGGACGTGAGCCGGGCGCCCTGCAGGAAGGGGCGGGTCTCGGTGTTAAAGACCTGGAACCTGCGCCCAGATTCCCAACCGGCCCGAATCACGCCCAGGGCAGTGCCAAAGGCGGACGTTGCCAGGGCTCCGGTGTTGCAGTGAGTAAGCACCGACCCGCCTTCAGGCATCAGTTCCTTGCCAAAGTCGCCCATTCGGCGGTTGATTTCCTCGTCTTCCGCCTGGATGGTCTTCGCCTCGGCCAGCAGCAGGCCGTTGACCTGGCCCATGTCGGGTTCCGATTCGGCCACTGCCAGCATACGCCGGACAGCCCACTGAAGGTTGACAGCGGTGGGACGGGCAGCGTTGATCACCTCACCGGCGCCTCTCAGCTCGGACAGGAATGAGTTGCGGTCGTCAGTGGCCAGTTCCGAAGCGGCCATTACCACGGCGTAGGCGGCGGTTACCCCGATGGCCGGGGCGCCCTGCACCTGCATATCGCGTATGGCGGCAACGGCCCCGCGGTAGTCGTTCAACTCCACGATGACCTCTTCCGCCGGCAGGCGGGTCTGGTCAATCAGTTTCAGGACACCTTCGTCCCACAGTATGGGGCGTATTTCGTTCAATGCTGGATTCTCCGGATCGAATTTCCGGGCATAAAAAAAGCTTCTCGTAGAGAGAAGCACAAAGTTCTTTTCGCTGCTCCCTCATCTTTCCTCTCCCCACTAAAACCGGGGAGAGGCCGGATTTAGCACCTCGCTCCTGACGACTAAGTCGCCGGAGCAGGTTGCCTGGCTTCGTCGGGCCGTTCCCTCTGCCGATCTGGATAAGGGTCCCAGATATAGTATTCAGTTTTTAACCTGTTGACGCAGGGCCATAATAAACAAGGAGGGACGGGATGTCAAATCTCCAAGCGCAATTTGTCAGGTAAGTATTGGGTGATTTTTTACGAAATACGTAACATTGTTTTCCTTTTCGGTGATTAATTGCCTGAGATATTGAAGAAAGGAAATAATGGCCGCGTGGCGCACATTCCATCGGCCGGGTTCGTTCCTTGCGTGTTGGCACCGCTCTCGTTTGACAGATTCGGGAAGGCTTCAACATAATAGCGCCAAATACGAGGTCTACCAGAACTGGATTGCATTCGCGAAATGTCGGCATGAATCAAAGGGCTTTCCACATAACCCGCGCCGATTTGGGCCTGTTTACCGACCTCTACGAGTTGACCATGGCCCAGACCTACTTTGAGTGGGGAATGTTCGCGCCGGCTACCTTCTACCTGTTCTTCCGAAGCTATCCCCCCAACCGGGGTTATATGGTATGCGCCGGGCTGGAGGACGTGCTGGACTTTCTTGAAGGTGTCAGCTTCGGCGACGGCAGCCGGGAATACCTCCGCTCGACCGGTATGTTCACCGGTGATTTCCTGGATTTCCTGGGAGGCTTGCAGTTCAACGGCAGCGTTAGGGCGCTTCCCGAGGGCCGCATATTCTTCGCCAATGAACCGGTCCTTGAAGTTACCGCGCCGATGATAGAGGCCCAGTTGGTGGAGACCCTGATCATCAACCGGCTTAACTTTCAGTCCCTCCAGGCCACCAAGGCCGCCAGGTGCGTGGGGGCAGCCCGGGGACGGGCCGTTTCCGACTTTGGCGCGCGCCGCGCACCCGGCGTTGACAGCGCTCTGACCATGGCCCGGTCCGGTTTTATTTCGGGGTTCCAGTCCACCAGCAACGTAATGGCCGCCCGCCGGTACGGCATTCCACCAGCGGGAACTATGGCCCATTCCATGATTACGGCCTTCCCAACGGAATTGGAAGCCTTTCGGGCCTACGCCGCGGCCTTCCCCCAGCGTACCATCCTGCTGCTGGATACCTATGATACTGTTGAGGGCGCCCACAACGCGGCGCAGGTAGGCAAGGAAATGGAAGCCCAGGGACACAGGCTGGCTGGCGTAAGACTGGATTCGGGCGACTACCTGGACCTCAGCCGCCAGGTCCGCCGCATACTGGACGAGGCGGACCTGGACTATGTGCGAATTGTCGCCAGCGGCGGCATTGACGAATATGAGATCGAACGGCTGGTGGGGGAAGGTGCGCCCATTGACATCTTCGGCGTGGGGACTAGGGTAACCACCTCGGCCGACGCCCCCTACTGCGATATGTCCTACAAGCTGACCTGTTATGACGGTCGTCCCGTGATGAAGCTCAGCCCCGATAAGGTGTCGCCACCGGGCGCAAAGCAGGTCTATCGCCTGCGAGACAGTGAAGGCCAGTTTGAGCGGGACGTAGTGGCTTTGCTGGACGAGAACCTTCCCGGCGGCGAAGCACTACTGGAAACTGTCATGGACGGGGGACGAAAGACCGGCCCGTGCCCTTCCCTCGCCGAAATGGGGGAACGGTTCCATCAGGACTTCGAACGCCTGGGCGACCATTTCAAGCAGCTTCACAATCCGCCCCACTATCCCGTTACTTTCAGCTCCGCGCTTACGCGCCTGACTGGCGAGGTGCAGGGGCAAATCCTGGAAAACCTGGACTTTTCGGGGGATTAGTCCCAGAGCTATTCACCACAAATCGGGCTTTTGCCCAGGGAGCATCAGAATGAAGACGGCCGTCTGTGTCAAATACGTACCCGTCGTCTCGAGAATCACCTTCGATTACGAAACCAAGACCATCGTCCGGGACGGCGTTCCATCCGAAGTCAACGCCTTCGATGTCCTGGGACTCGTGCGGGCTGTGGAGCTGAAGTCGGGGCCTGGGGACGAAGTGGTAGCCGTTTCCATGGGGCCGCCCCAAGCCCGAGAGGGGCTGATAACCTGCATGGCCCTTGGAGCCGACCGCAGTATCCTGCTGACCGACCGGGCCCTGGCCGGCTCCGACACCCTGGCCACCGCCCGGGCGCTGGGGATGGCGTTACAGCGGGAACAACCCGACCTGATCGTGTGCGGCAGGAATAGCGCGGATGCGGAAACGGGCCAGGTGGGGCCGGAACTGGCCGAACTGCTGGGCTTACCCCACATTAGCCAGGTCCGCAAGCTGGAGCTGCGTCCCGAATCCAACAGCGTGGTGGCGGAAAGGATTACCGACGAAGGATACCAGGTAGTTGAGTGCCCCCTGCCGGCAGTAGTGTGTGTTACCGAGGGAGTGGCCGCCGAGACCTTCGCCAACCGGCAGCAGATGGCAGAGGCCCAGGACAAACCGGTGGAAGAGGTATCCTGCGCCCAGCTGACCGACGACCTGTCGCAGTTTGGCCTGGAGGGTTCGCCCACCTGGGTAGAGGATATCCGCCTAGTGGAACCGACCCGGCAGGGCCTGATGATTGAGGGAGAAACCCCGGAGGCCGCAGCAGGCCAGGTGGCACAAATACTGCGAGAAAACCTGGCGACCCTTGAGGTAGCCGAGAGTACTGAAGCCATTTCTGCAAACGAAATCCGCTATCCTGATGAAAAGAAACAGGCCATCTGGGTCGTGGCCGAAACGTCCCAGGTGGGCCTGCGGCGGGTAACGCTGGAACTGCTGGGCAAGGCCCGGCAACTGACCAATACCACCCAAAGCCAGGTGGCGGCCGTCCTGATTGGCAACACCGACCAGGACTCGGTGGCAACCCTGACGGCCTACGGGGCTGACCGCGTGTTGACCCTGGACAATGATGCCCTGGGCCCGGTTTGCGGCCGGGCGGTGGCTAATGCGCTGGCAGAGGTCATAACTGCGGAACAGCCCTACGCGGTGCTGTTTGCCGCCACCGCCGACGGGCGTGACCTGGCCTCCCGCATCGCCGCTCGTCTGGGTCTGGGCCTGACCGGCGACGCCATAGACCTGGAAATAGACGCGGAGGGTCGCCTGGTGCAGCTAAAGCCGGCCCTGGGCGGCAACGTCATAGCTCCCATCTTGTCCAAGACCCTGCCAAACCTGGTAACCCTGCGGCCGGGCCTGCTGGTCCCCATCGAACCCGACGAAGCCGCCACAGCCAACGTTGAGGCCCTGGCTGCCCCGGCTTTCGAAGGCACCGACATTGCCGTGGTGGAAACTCACTACGAGGACGACCCTGGCGGCATCGCCCTGGCCCAGGCTGGAATTGTCCTCGGCGCCGGCATGGGCATTGGCGGCCCTGAGAATCTGCCGCAGGTACAGTCCCTGGCCGCCGAAATCGGCGCTACGGTGGCTACCACCCGCAACGTGGTGCATGCCGGGTGGCTGCCCCACCAGGTCCAGGTAGGCATCAGCGGCCGCACCATCGCGCCCCAGGTTTACCTCGCCGTGGGAATTCGGGGTGTCTTCGACCACACCGTCGGCATTCAGAAGGCGGGAGTAATTGTTGCGGTCAACAGCAATCGCCGCCATCCCATTTTCAAGGCCGCCGACGTGGGCATCGTAGGTGACTGGCAGGAGTACCTGCCACCGCTGGTGGCAGCAATCAAGCCTGTCCTGGAAGAACTGGTATAGGTTTGGCTGCTTCATTTTTCCGGCATGGAGATTGGCCGAAGGGTGAAGACAGTTTTTCGGTTTAGGTGGTCCGAACCCAGGATTGGCAGGGGCAGACCTGTGTGTCTGACCTGGTACCATGGCAAAACCACTTGAATTGGGCACGTCTGAGCAGGAACCTGCGGATGACACTCCCATAGCGAAGTAATATAATGGCCCAAACTGCTATGGCCCCATGGGCGGGGCCCGTCAATACCGTGTCGATTTTGCCCAGGTTCAAGACGTCTGACTTGCACGAGGTACAGCATGGACTTTGCATACACTCCGGAACAGCAACAACTGCGCGAAGACGTGCGCGCCTTCATCGAGGAAAACGTCAATGACGATGTCCGCCAGGAGATCGAGGAACTGGGAATCCGGCGACGGGGCCCCAGGGTCCGCGAGTTGTACCGCAAGCTGGGCGAACGCGGGTGGGTTGGAATAAGCTGGCCGAAAGAGTACGGAGGGCAGGACGGCAGCCGCATTGACCAGTACATCGTCGAGGAAGAGTTTGCCCGGGCCGGCATTACCGTAGGGGGGGCGGGCAGCGGCGCCCCGGCCATCCTGGCGGCAGGTACCGAGGAACAGAAGAAGTACTTCCTGCCGGGCCTGATCAGGGGAGAGATTTCCTTTGCCCTGGGTTTCACTGAACCCCAGGCCGGCGCAGACCTGGCCAGCCTGCAGTGCCGGGCGGTCAGGGATGGCGACGAGTACGTCATCAACGGCCAGAAGATGTTTACGACCGCCGCCCACTATGCCAGCCACATTTATCTGATGGCCCGCACCGACCCGGAGGCGCCCAAGCACCGCGG
>JAJEDS010000056.1 GCA_022821365.1 Dehalococcoidia bacterium
ACTCCCGAAGAAACTCCTCCACCTGGCCCAGACTGGCTTCTCCTCCCATTCCCCCTCCTCCCGTCCACAACTTCTTCCCTACCTTCTATAGCCTACTTTAACCCCTTCCCTCCCTTTCTACCTAATTTGTTGGAACAGATGATCGCGATGCGCCCCTACTGTCGAACTAACTCCTCGTCGGGAAGCCTCCCGTCCCTACTCGTCCTGGGGCAGGTAGGCGTTGGGGACTATGGCGCTGCCCTGGCCCACGGCGGTGGTGTCGCCCCGCTGGTTTTCCGCCTTGATTTCCACGGACACCCGGCTGCCGTTGGCCTCCCGGCCCACGCCCGTTATGGTCCCGGTGAAGGTGACGGTATCGCCGGGGCGGACGGGCCGCAGGAACCGCAGGTCCACCGTACCGGCGTGGTTGAACACGTCGCTGCCGAAGAACCGCCGCATCATTTCGATGGCAAAGGACAGGGACATCCGGCCCGACGCCACCGTGCCCTCGGTGCCCAGGGTCTCCCGGGCCGTTTCCTCGTCGGTGAACTGGGACGGACCCAGATCGCCGGAACTGCCCTCGAACAGGTTGATGGCCTCCTGGGTCATTTCCTTGACCAGGGGCGTCAGTTCATCCCCCTCGGCGTAGCTGCGGACTAGCCCCCCCATTTCTTGCCCACCTCGGTTGGCTGCTTCAGTTCGTGGGTGATAACCCGGTCGATAAGCCGCCCGTCTTCGTCCACCGACACGGCCTCGGTAACGATGTAGTTCTTGCCCCGCCGCAGGTACTTGTCGGCTATCCAGGCCCGCACCGTTATGCGCTTGCCGGGCACGGGAGGGTTGTAGCAAGAGAAGGCGCAGCGGGCGTTGACCGAACCCGCGTCCCGGTACTTGGCGTTGTACTGCTTCACGTCTACCTTGTGGGAGATGGTGGGGAAGCTGGCCTCCGGGTCCATCACGCCCTGACGGTAGGTGTCAATCATCTCCTGGGTCAGGACGTACTCGTAGGTGTCGAAGGTCTCGCCCACCTCCAGCGCGTCCCAGTCCAGTAGAATGCGTTCGTCCGCTTCAACCATAGCTGGCCATCCTTGTTTTCAATGTCGTTGCCGGTTGGCACAAATCTACACTGGCGCAAATGCTTCGTCAATCAGGGCGGGGCCGCGTTTTGAGGGTTTCTTTAACCGCAGAGGCGCGGAGGGCGTGGAGGTTCGCAGAGAGTCTCTGTGCAACTCCGCGTCCTCTGCGTCTCTGTGGTAAGAGATGGGCTGGCAAAGAAACATGGTTGCAGGACGTTCCAATCAAAATTCGATTGTCCGGGGCATTCCTGCCCCCTGTGATAAAATTGGGCAGACTTATCCCGACTTTTGAAACGGAGTATTTATATGGTCTCCATCGCCTACGAAAAGGTTACCCTCTCCAACGGCTTGGACGTAATCCTCCACGAAGACCACTCCATACCGTTGGCCGCCGTCAACGTGTGGTACCACGTTGGCTCCAAGAACGAAGTGCCCGGCCGCACCGGGTTCGCCCACCTGTTCGAGCACGTTATGTTCGAAGGTTCGGGCCACCACAACAGCAGCCACTTTGAGCCCCTGCAGAAGGTGGGCGCCAACCTGAACGGCTCCACCAACTCCGACCGCACCAACTACTGGGAAGACGTGCCCTCCAACTACCTAGAACTGGCCCTGTGGCTGGAGTCGGACCGGATGGGCTTCCTGCTGGACGCCCTGGACCAGAACCGGTTTGAAGTGCAGCGGGACGTGGTGAAGAACGAGCGGCGCCAGAGCTACGAGAACCGGCCCTACGGGATGGCCCAGTGGAACATCCAGGAAGCCGTCTTTCCCCTGCCCCATCCCTACCACTGGATGACTATCGGCTCCCAGGAAGATTTGGATGCCGCCAGCCTGGACGACATCAAGGACTTTTTCCGTCGCTTTTACTCCCCCTCCAACGCCAGCCTTTCCATCGCCGGGGACATAAAGCGGGATGAGACCCTGGAAATGGTGAACCGCTACTTCGGCGACCTGCCCCCCGGTCCGGCGGTGCGCCGCATCGGCCGCTTCGACTCCGGGCTGGCCGGTCGGGTGGAACTGGAAATGCGGGACCGGGTGTCCCTGCCCCGCCTGTATATCGTCTGGCCGGCCCTGCCGGACAACGATCCCGACGAAGGCGCGATGGAACTGCTGCGGGCGGTGCTGGCCGACGGGCAAAGCTCCCGCCTCTACCGCTCCCTGGTTTATGAAAAGCAGATTGCCCAGAGCGTGGGCGTACGCAACCATTCGGCGGAGATTGCCGGCCAGTTCATCGTCGACGTTACCGCCGCCGCCGGCCATTCGCTAGACGAAGTGGAAGCCGCTATCGACGCGGAGATTGCCCGCATCTGGCAGGACCCGCCCACCGACGTAGAGCTGCAAAGGGCCAGGAACCGGATGGAAAGCTCCCACTACCGCCAGCTGGCCCGCATCGGCGGCTTTGGCGGCCGGGCCGACGTGCTCAACTACTACAACGTCTTCTACGGCGACCCCAATATGATCAACACCGGCCTGGACAAGTACCTGGCGGTGGAGCGGGACGACATCCTGCGGGTGGGACGGCGGGTGCTGGACCAGCGGCAGGTGCGGATGCGGGTGCTGCCCGAAAATCCCCTGCAGGCGGCCTCCACCACCGGCCTGGACCGCACCGTAATGCCGGACGCAGCGGCAGAACCGGAGTTTACGCCCCCGGTTCCCGTTCACCGCACCCTGTCCAACGGAATGCGGGTTACGGTGGTGGAAAAGCAGGGCGTGCCCATCGTCGCCTTCGCCCTGATGGTGCAGGCCGGGGCCATCACCGACCCGGTGGGCCTGCCCGGCCTGGCCTCCTTCACCACCCAGTTGCTGCCCGAAGGCACCACCACCCGCTCCAGCCAGGACATTGCCAACGAGTTTGAATTCATCGGCTCCCGCCTGTCCACCGAGTCTCGCAAGGAAGTCAGCCTGCTGTCCACGGAAACCCTGAGCAAGCACTGGGACACGGCCCTGGAACTGATGGCCGACGTGGCCCGCAATCCCACCTTCCCGGAGCACGAAGTTGAGCGGGTGCGGCGGGAACACCTGACCGATATCCGCCGGGGCAAGGACGACCCTACCTTTGTGGCGGAGCGGATTATGCCCGGCCTGGTTTTCGGCCCGGACTCCCGCTACGGCCACCCCTCCATCGGCACCGAAGACTCGGTGGCCGCCTTCACCCGTTCCGACCTGGAAAGCCACTTCCGCGCCAACTTTGGCCCGTCAAGGGCAAACCTGGTGGTGGTGGGCGACGTGAGCCTGGACGAAGTGGTGGAGCAGGCGGAAAGGGCCTTCGGAACCTGGGCGGACGCGACGGCGAAATCCCAGGCGCCAACGGCCGGTATGGTGAACGGCGACCTGACTCCCCAGCCCACGACCATCTACCTGGTGGACAAGCCGGGGGCGGCCCAGTCGGTCATCCGGGCCGGCCACGTTACCGTTCCCCGGGCCCACGATGACTACGGGCCGCTGACTCTGCTCAACTTCTGCTTCGGCGGCCAGTTCTCCGCCCGCCTGAACCAGAACCTGCGCCAGGACAAGGGGTACAGCTACGGGTTCCACTCGGGAATCTCCTGGTTCCGCGAGCCTTCCGTACTGGTGGCCGGCGGCAGCGTGCAGACCGACGTTACCAGGGAATCGGTGGTGGAGACCCTGAAGGAGTTCCAGGAAATCCACGCCGACCGCCCGGTAACAGATGAAGAACTGGAAGCGGGCCGCGCGGGGATGATGCTGGGCTACCCGGCCGGTTTTGAGCGCCCGGGCCAGGTATTGGCCCAGGTCATAAACCTGCTGCAGCACAACCTCCCGGACGACTACTTCCAGACCTACCGCGACCGCATCACCTCCATTACGCTGGACGACGTAAGGCAGGCGGGCCAGCAACGGGTGAAGCCGGACGGCCTGAACATCCTGGTGGTGGGCGACCGCTCCACGGTGGAAGAAGGATTGCGGAAACTGGACTTGCCGTTGGTGCTGCTGGACAGCGAAGGGGCGAAGGTGGAACAGTCAGTAACGTAAGGAGAGCGATATTCCACAATTCGGTTTACAATGTACTTAAGGTCACGGCACCGGCGAACGCTGGAAAGAATATTTGCGACTCCAACGCCCTCGGATATCCGCTGGGCGGAGGTAGAATCGTTGATGATGGCGTTGGATATCGAAGTTGTAGAGCGGGCGGGGTCGCGGGTGTTAGTTCGGAAGGATCGGGCAAGAGTGGTCCTGCACCGTCCCCACCCACGGCCGCATCTGGTAAGATCTGCGGTGCGGGAATTGCGCGATTTTCTTGCCGCCCTGGGAGTTACACCCTGATGGAATACAAAGGTTACATAGCCGAAGTCGAATTTGATGACGTGGCAGGGGTCTATTGCGGCTACGTCGTGAATTCGGGGCCATACTCCATAGTAACGTTCGAATCAGAAGACGAAGACAAGCTTTACCACGAGTTCTGCTTCTCGGTGGACATTTACCTGGAGTCTTGCCTCGAAGACGGCGTGGACCCCGTTAAGCCGATGATAGTCAACCCATAGCTCCAATCTGCCGCAGCGCCTTCCGCTGGGCGGCGAACAGGGGTTCCATGCCCCTGGCGGCCAGGGCCAGCGCCTCGACGGCCTGGTGGCGGGGGAAGGGGTCGCCCTCGGTGGCGCCCTGCAGTTCCACCAGTTCCCCCCGGTCGGTCATAACCACGTTGAAGTCCACCTGGGCGTCAAAGTCTTCCTGGTAGCACAGGTCCAGCAGCAGTTCGCCGTCCACCAGGCCCACGCTCACCGCCGCCACTGCGCTGTGCAGGGGCGCGCGGCGCAGCACCCGGTTATCCACCAGCACCTGCATCGCCTGGCGCAGGGCCACGTAGGCCCCGGTGATGGCCGCCGTGCGGGTGCCCCCGTCGGCCTGCAGCACGTCGCAGTCAATGGTGACGGTACGCTCGCCCAGGGCCTCCATATCGGTAACCGCCCGCAGGGCGCGGCCGATAAGCCGCTGGATTTCCTGGGAGCGGCCGCTGATACGGCCGGCGTCCCTGTCCCGGGGAGTGCGGGTGTTGGTGGAACGCGGCAGCATATTGTACTCGGCGGTAACCCAGCCCCGGCCCTGGCCCCGCAGGAACTGGGGCACCCGCTCCTCCAGGGACGCGGCGCACAGCACCCGGGTCAGTCCCGTCTCAATCAATGCCGAACCCTCGGCGAACTGCTGGTACCCCGGGCTTATGGTAATGGGCCGGGGCTGGTCCCACCGCCGGCCGTCTTGTCTTTCCAACTTTCTCACCTTCACCCTCTCCTGAATAACTCCAATTATATAACCCATACACGGATATACAGGACAAACAGGATTGCTGTGCCTGTTTAGTCCAAGATTCCTGCTCATGCTCAAATGAATCATCCCGTACATCCTGTTAATCCATGTTTGAATCCCTACCGCTCCGTCTCAACCCACAGCCGCCGGCCGTCGGTGGAAAAATGGATGGTTCCCTGGGTGGCGGTGCTGAAGACGTTGGCCTTGCCCACGGCATTCTCCAGCCGGCTGACCACATCGGCGTGGGGATGACCGTACTGGTTGTCCGCTCCGGCGGAGATCACCGCCCAGCGGGGGTTGACGGCCCGCAGGAAGGCCGCCGTGGTGGATGAGTTGCTGCCGTGATGCCCCGCCTTCAGGACGTCGCTTTGGACCGATGGTGCAGTGCGGGCCAGGAAGCGTTCGGCTTCCTCCTCTATGTCGCCGGTGAGCAGGAAACTGATTTCGCCGTAGGACAGACGCAGTACCAGGCTGTTGTTGTTGGAGTCCCACGCCGGCCCGCGCAGGGGCACGGCCGGCGGGTGCAGCGCTGTCAAAGTCAGCCCCTCCTCCAGCGCAAGTTCCTGGCCGGCGGAGAGATGGACCAGGCGGTGGCTGCCCTGAGCCACTGCCTTTTGCCACTGGGGATACAGGTGGCTTTCCGGGTCGGGCAGGCCGGCGATAACCACCCCGGTCTTGTAGCTTTCCAGCACCCGCAGCAGGCCCCGGCTGTGGTCCACGTCCAGGTGAGTCGAAGCCACCAGGTCCAGGCTGCGGTCCCACGGCGGCAGGCGATCAGATAGCGCTCGGGCTGCGCCTCCAAATTCGGGGCCGCCATCCACCAGCGCCTGCTTTCCACCGGGTGTCTCAATGTAAATGGCGTCGCCCTGCCCCACGTCCAGGAAGAAAACGTGCAGCCTGCCGTCGGTCTGGCCCCAGGATCCCGCCAGCAGGTAAAGCAGGGTCGCCCCCAGCGCCAGGCCAACACCCCCCATGGCCAGGCAGGCGCCAACCGAACCGCCAGCCACAGCCGACCGCGCCGCAGCGCCGGACAATCCCATTACCCGGGTCAGTCTTCCCAGCACACCAGCCCGGTACCAACGCGTATCCGACAGGACCAGCGCTCCCAGCAGGACGGCGTACCAGCCCCACAGCCAGCCGGTCCCTTCAGTGTCCAGTTCCACAGTCCACTTGGGGACTACGTCCACCAGCGCCAGCAGGGCCGTCAGCGGCATTGACGCCGGCAGCCCCACCAGTTGGCCAAGAAGAGGGTGGACTATTCCCGCCAGCGCCGCAATGAGTCCGCCGGCCAGGGCGAAGGGCAGCAGGGGCGTGGCCAGGATGGTGGCCGGAATGCCCAGCAGGGGCAGCCGCCCAAAGTTCAGGGCCACCAGGGGAAAGGTCGCCAGCGTGGCCGCAGCCGAAATCAGCACTACCGACGCCAGCCACCCCAGGGCCGTCCCCGCCAATAGCGACCACCGCCTCCCCGTTTGTTCAACTCGGCCGGCAATGCTGCGGGACACGGCATCCTGCCAGGGCAAGGCCAGCGCGATACCGGCCATTGCCGCGAAGCTGAGCTGGAAGGATATGCGGGACGCCGCCCCGTGGTCCAGGGCGGTCATCGCCACCACGCTAAGAGCCAGGGCAGGCAGCAGCGACTCCCGGGGACGCCCCAGGCCCAGCGCGGCCAGGTAGACGCTGCCCATTATGGCCGCCCGCACCACCGAAACGGGCGCCCCGCTGACCAGCACGTACAGCCACACCGCCGCCAGGGCCAGCAGTATGGGGATGGGCGTGTGCCGTCCCAGGAACCAGTGCAGCACCCCCACCGACATCAGCAGCAGGATACCCAGGTGCAGGCCCGATATGGCCAGCAGATGCGACGTGCCCGATTGGCGGAAGTTTTCTACCACCGAGTCGGGCAGTTGCCCCCGGAGCCCCAGCAGCAGGGCCCGGGCCAGCGCCGCTTCGGTGGGCGGCAGAGATTGTTCCAGGGCGCGGCCCAGCGCGCGCCGCAAGTCGAACACCGCTTTCCTTACATCAGCCCCATATTGGCTTCGATTTGGGCGGCAATGACTGCATCCTGGGCCCAGAAAATGCCGTAGATGCCCTGACTTTCCAGGTAGGCGGGGTAGTCGAACCTCTCTATCGGTTCGGGCCGTTGCAGGGAACCAGTCAGGCTCACCCCGTCCCCGTACTGAAAGTATGGCAACTCCCTTTCCGACACCAGTTCCGGTGGGGGATGAGCGTACACCAGCAGCCTGGCATCGTGGGGCTGCCAGTCGGGCGTGCCGCCGTCCCTCCTCCGGGCCATTTCCGTAATCTGCAGGGTGAACTTGACCCGGGTTGCCGTGGCCTCCGGGTCGCTGACAATGCGACCCCGGACTTGGGTTGTCCCGCCGTAGTCCGCCAGCAGCGGCGGTGGGACAGTCTGCCACGCTTCGTACCGCCACAGGCCCAGCAGGCACGCCGCCGCCAGCAGCGCCGGCCAGGCGGCAATCCCCAGCAAGCGGCACACCAGGGCCACAGTCGCAGCAACGCCCGACAGGAACAGCAAAGGTAGCGGGTCGGCGTCGTACCAGCCGTAGGCCAGGGCCATTCCGGCCAGCCAGGCCGCCGCCAGCGTGGTGAGCTTCATCGCGGCATGCCAAAAGTCAGTATTTGGCGGAATTTAATAGGAGGCTCCGGGCAAGAACGGCAACCATCTACGGCGAAGCTTCCACGGTAATCAGACCCTGGAGATTGTCCAGGATGCCCTGCCCTATCCCTGAAACGGCGGTAATTTCATCTACGGCGGCGAAGGGGCCGTTTTCTTCCCGGTAAGCAATAATCGCCCTGGCCCGCGCGGGTCCGATACTGGGC
>JAJEDS010000136.1 GCA_022821365.1 Dehalococcoidia bacterium
GGAAGAGGAGGAAGAGGAGGGGGTTATGAACGACGGCATTATCGATGTCGGCAGCGTCCGGGAAAAGGCGGTCACCAGCGATGAGTTGGTAGAAGTTGAACCAGTTGAAGAACCTCAACAGCCTTCCAGGTTAGTGGAGACTCCCAGAGACCCGCTACCGGCAACAGTTCGTGCTCCCGCCCCGGCCCCTGTTGTTGCTACACCCCCGGTGGCTTCAGCGATAGTTACCCAAATAGAAGGACCGGCGATTCTCAACCAGTGCATCGAGTTCCTGGCTTCCTTAAGCCCCGAAGACCGGAACTGGAATGAGGCGGTGCCCTCCTTCGTGGAGGCGGTGAGTGGCATCAGGACGTTGAAGTCAGCGCAGCGAGAGCGGCGAGCCAGCCTGCTGGAAGCCCACACCGAAATGATAGCCGAGTTCTCGGCAGACCTGGAGTTCCTGGAACAGGACACCTCATTCTGGACTGCCCAGGCACTGACCGAACTGGCGGAACTGGACCGCACCCTGGAACTGGCCTCCGGGCTCAAGAGCCTGCTGACCGAGTATCGCGAGGTGCGCCGCCCTGGAACAACGCTGACCGAGGAACTGGGTCGGAGAGAACGAAGGTTTGCGCTGGAACCCCGTATTATCGATACGATGGGCCTGATGCGGCAGGCGATGACAGGCGTTCGCGGCTCCCGGAGGCCGCCAACCGGTGACGAGGGACCCGGGGAGATCCAGGATCCCCCGGGGTTAGCCGATAGTCCGCGCCGCGATTCCCTGGGGCCTGGTCGGCGGTCAAATGGCGCCCAGGGCGAACTGCCTTACGAACCATTGGACAGGGATGTAATTCTGGAGCCTGGCGAAAACTGAATACTACGCCGGACGCCGCGATAACGACCGGGGACAACAATTGGGCCGGGGGCTTACCTCCGGCCCAAAGTTATTCACGAACCTGTCGTCGGCGTGGACACCTCTAAGTACGGGTGAGCAACTCGAGGACGTGCCCGTCCGGATCGCAGAAGTAGACGCCCCGACCGCCCTTGCGGTGGTTAATGTCCATGTCCTCGAGGCTGCGTGGACCGCTACCCCAGGGAATTCCTTCCGCCTTAATCCGGCTGAAAATGGTGTCGAAGTCATCCTCGGAAACGTGGAAAGCATAGTGGTGGTGTTCAAACTCTTCGCGGTCATCGAAGTCCAGCGTCAGGGAATCGTTGACGTGGACCGGGGCGAAATGGCCGTGGATGCCTTCATAGGTAAGCCCGAACACCCGGGCGAAGAACCTGGCGCCAGCCTCCTTGTCGCGTGAGGGTACGATGGTATGGTTCAGTTCGATAGCCATGGTGCACCTCCGATTTATTGGTCTTGATTACGCGGGTCAATTCGCGCAACCGCCGGTGTAAATTGCCCTATTCTACGATTATACACCCCGGATGAATCGGAATTGCTCATCTATCGCAAGAAATGGCATTGGAGATAAGGAAAACAGCAGGTGCACCGGTTATCCCCTTTCTTCCTCCAGCACTTGACGCAGCACTTCCTCATCGACTCGCACTTCGACTTCGGCCCTTTCTTCCTGCAACAGCATGGCTACCCTCGAATCCCGGTGGCCCCAGCCCCGGTTAATGGCTTCGGTCAGTTCGGCCAGGGCCAGGTTAGCCAGGCGCATTGGGACATTGAACTCGCGGCCTACTCCAACGGCCAGGTCCACGTCCTTGCGTGCCAGTTGGAGGGCAAAGTCGGGGGGATCAAAGTTGCCTGGCAGCAGGTGCTCGGCCAGTCCTTCGAAGGGGCCCCGGCGTCCCTGGGCGCCCCGCCGGACCGCCTGCCACAGAGCCAAGGGCTCCACCCCGGCTTTCACTCCCATGGTAAAAGTCTCAGCCAGGGCGGTCTGGATAATATAGCCGGAGCAGTTATGGACCAACTTGGCCACCGAACCGCAGCCAATCGGACCGACGTAATAGGCCTTGTCGCCAATGGAGTCGAGCACCTCCTTGTACCGGTCGAACAACTCCTTGTCGCCGCCCACCCATATGGCCAGGTTTCGGGAACGGGCCCCCCGGGGACCGCCGCTGACCGGAGCGTCCAGCATGTGGATCCCCTGTTCCTCGTAGACTTGGTGAATTTTGCGAATGACCGTGGGTGAGTTTGTACTCAGGTCGATATAGACCTTTCCGGCCTCAAGGCCCTCGATCAGGCCGTCTTCACCCAGGGCCACGGCCTCCACTTCCACGGGTCCCGGCAGGGAGGTGAATACCACCTCGGCGCCCTCAGCTACCTCCCGGGGAGAGTCGGCCCACTCCGCACCCGCTTCCAGGTGAGGCGTCGCCGCCTCCCGCCGGATGTCGTGGACGATCATTTCGTTGCCGCCCTGCAAGCAATTGTAGGCCATGCTGCTGCCCATAGTTCCGAGGCCAATAAATCCAACCTTCATGGGTTCCTCCGTGTTTTCGTACTAGACTGCAACCGCGCGGGGTTGCTCGGGAATTGCCCCAATTATGGGTGAGGCCGGGTACTGCCGCAAGACCGGGTATTCCCACATATTGAAGGACTGCGCTGGTTGACAACCAGCGTGAGGCCAAGCAGCAGACTGCTTTCAACCTTCGCATTGCCCGGGAGATAAGATAAAATAATAGTATATATTTGTTTTCTTGAGACAGAGAGGCCAATCAGGAGGGCAGAATGACGTCCGCCTCGCAGGACTTGACCCCCACCGAACGAAACCTTTGGAGCGCGATAACCGGAGAGGCTCTGGCGCATCTGAAATATAACGCCTTTGCCCATAAGGCGCTGGAGGAAGGGTACCCCGAGGTTGCCCAGGTGTTTCAGGAAGTGGCGGGGGCCGAAACCATACACGGGCTGAACCACCTCAACGTAGCGGGGGAAGTCAACAGTACTCTCGAGAACCTGCGCTCCGTCGTTGAGGGGGAATCCAGGGAGTTCAGCACAATGTATCCCCGCATGATCAGGGATGCCCAAATCGACGGCCGCCAGGACGCCGCCGACTCCTTTGCACTGGCCCTGGACCGTGAACAGCACCACCAGGCCATATTTTCGCGTGCTTTGGAGCAACTGGAAGCCCGGCAGGAGCGGTTGGGAACGGCGAATCAGGTTGCTACTGCGAACAATAACGCAGCACAGTCCACAGCAGCACGAACAGACCGTGTTGACCAGGAAACGGGACCGGAAACGGGGCCGGAACCGGTACTGGTGAGCCCGGACCTGATGGTGGGTACGGCAGAGTCGCAGATTGACCTTAACACCTACGTGGCGGCAACCATTGAGGTGGACAAGGAACGGTTCCGGGTGGCCAACCTGGGCCGCTTGAGGGAAGTGGTGTTTGGCGCGCAGGACGGAATTCTGAGTACGGTTGCCCTGGTAACGTCGGTGGCGGTGGCTATAGGCGACGGCGCTACCATTCTGGTGGCGGGCCTGGCCGCCGCGCTGGCCGGGATGATCTCCATGGCGACCGGGGCCTACCTTGGCTCCCGGGCCGAGCAGGACGTGCAACGGGCCGAGATTGCCCGGGAGGCCCAGGAAATGGAGGAAAATCCGGCAGAGGAATTCGCCGAACTGGTGGTGATTCTGCAGCGGGAGGGGAGGAGTTTTCAGGAGGCCAGCGACCTAGCAGCCGAGATCGCTCAGGACAAGGAAGCCTGGCTGCGAACCATGGTAGAAAAGGAACTGGGCATCAGCCCGGAGGAGACGACCAACCCGGTGAAGGACGCGCTGGTTATGGGTGTTTCCTTCGTGGTGGCCGCAATGATCCCTATTGCCCCATACCTGTTCCTGGGAGGGGCGACGGCCATCGCAGTTTCCATTGCGGGTGCGCTGGCCGGCCTGTTTGTGCTGGGAATGGGGAAGGGGAGGATGGTCAGCAAATCCCCCATTCTGCAGGGCCTGGAAGTCCTGGGAATCGGCGCGGTGTCAGCTGCCATTGGCTTTGTGCTGGGAGACCTGGTGCCCCGCCTGTTCAGCTAAGTTAAACATGGATGAACAGGGTATACAGGATATGGCTTGACTTGGGGCCGCCCCACCTTGCGCATCATGTCCTTCCTTGCCTGCATTAAGTCACAATGATGAGTAGAAGCGGCGGACGGCGGCCAGGAAATCTACCGGGTTGTCGCCGGCCACCAGATGGCCGGCGTCAGGGACGGTCACAATTTCGCAGGTGGGTATAACCTGCTGCATCTCGCGCATTGTCTCATCGGCGAATATGTCGCTGTTGCCCCCCCGAACCACCAGGGTGGGACAGGCGATTTGTGCCACCGCTTGCCAGAGTTGCTCCTGGGACCAGACCGGGCCCTGGCGGCCCGGAGTGCGGAGCAGCTTGTCGTATTTCCAGGTCCACTTGCCGTCAGCCCGCTCCCGAATGCTGTACTTCAGGGCTCCCAGGGTCTGCTCCCGGGTGCGACCCGTGTACTCCTGGACCCGGTCCGCGAATTCCTCAAAGCTGTCTAACTCGTCGGGCAACTCCCTGAAGTTCTGGATTCGGTTGCGTCCCCTGGATTGGGCTACGGGGCCGGTGTCCACGATAACCAGCGAGCGGAGTTTTTCCGAGTTGCGGGAGGCCCAGACGTAACTGTTGCGGCCACCCATGGAATGGCCGATCAGGTGGAAATCGCTGAGATCCAGGGCGCTCACAAAACCGTCAATGTCGCGCTGGTGAGCCTCAGTGGTGTAGTCGCCGTCGGAGGCCCAATCGCTGTCCCCGTGGCCCCTCTGGTCCATGGCAATAATGTGGAAGTCTTCGGACAAGGGGAGGCTGACAAAGTCCCAGCTGTGGGCCTGCTGAGAACCGCCGTGCAACATGACAACCAGTGGATTTCCTTCCTGCCCCCACTCCAGGTAGTGGAAAGTCATCCCGTCGACTTGCACCGTTCTATCAACCGGTTCATTCTCCTGTGTGAAGGTAACCCCCTTCTGTCTAGCTGCCTGGTGCAGGGTGAGGCCCAGAGAATGAGAAGCCATATTGGAAACCTCCGGCAGGTTATTAGTAGATAGCCCCAATGATAGCCGGGATGGACGGGGTGTCAAGCGGATTGGGCCTCCCGCCACTGGGAACGTGCTGCGCGGGAAGTGGTAAGATTTACTCGCGAACAGGCACTAATTCTCACCAATGGGGCTTCACTTGGGGGAATGATCGTTGAAGTGAGGACGGCGAACCAGTTGGATGATTTGCGGGATTTGTTGACGTTGGGTGGGGATGTGAGTATTGCAGTGGCTTATGTGACGAGAAACGGGTTCGGCGAAATAGAGTCGCTTGTGATGGATTCGCTCGGTAAGAAGCACAACA